>JALZHT010000615.1 GCA_030860645.1 Acidobacteriota bacterium | reverse complement strand
GAGTGGCACCGTAACGGCTACACGATTAGCACGGAGCGCGAGAGACTCGACCTCTCCGTCATCCACCGTTTCATCTCCGTGGAGAGCTACTGGGGGAAGGGGCGGCCCCCGGAGGTCATGCGCAAGGCGGTCGAGAACTCTCTCCCCTTCGGCGTCTACCGCGGCGACGAGCTGGTCGGGTTCGCGCGCGTCGTCACGGACTACGCGACGTTCGCGTGGCTGGCCGACGTGTTCGTCGTCGAAGAGCACCGCGGGCGCGGCCTCTCGAAGTGGCTGATGGAGGTCATCCTCTCGCACCCGCGGTTGCAGGGCTTCCGCCACTGGGTGCTGGCGACGAAGGACGCGCACGAGCTCTACCGCCGCTTCGGCTTCAAGGTCGTCGGCGAGCGGCGCCGGTACTACCGCGAGCCGGTCGAGGACGCGCTCGTGATGACGAGGCGGCTCGGCCCAAAGGCTTGATAAGGGTCTCCGATTGGGCTAACATTTTCGCGCGGGTCACAACAGCCGACGCCGCCCACGCCCGGCGGGACGCCGCCTGGGGCGCGGGCTCATTTCACCCACGCATCTGAAAGGAGATTCTCCGAGATGGAAATGACGAACACGGACAGCCTCAAGGAGCAACTGATCGCCTCAGACCCCGAGTTCCGCGAACTGGCGCGCGAGCACGGCCGCTACGAGCAGCGGCTCAGCGAGCTTTCGGCGCTCCAGTTCCCGAGCGACGAGGAGCAGCTCGAAGAGATCACGTTGAAGAAGAAGAAGCTGGCCGTTAAGGATCAGATGCACGTCATCATGCTGCGCCACCAGAAGGCCGACAGCGTCGCACACTGAGGGGCGCCGCGCGCGGCCACAGCAGATTTCAGAGGGACGGGGACGCGTCAAAGTTGACGAGCGCCCCCGTTTCCCTTAAGTGGGGAAAGGCGTCCGGGCGGGTGAAGGGAAGGCCGCGGGTTTGGAGCGCCGCCCGTCCCGAAGGGTTCCGGCGATGGTGAAAGAGGGTCTCCCGTGGGTGCTCATCCCGCTCGCGGCCGCGGCGGCCGCGGGCTTCTACGGCCTCCGGTGGCTCGCCCTGCCGCTGCTCGCCCTCGCGGCCTTCATGGCCTACTTCTTCCGCGACCCGAACCGCGACGTCACCCCCGACCGCGACACGGTCGTCTCGCCCGCGGACGGGCGCGTCACGCGCGTCGAAAAACTCTCGCCCGCAGACCCCGCCTCGCCCAGCGTCGTCAGCATCTTCCTCTCCCCCTTCGACGTGCACGTCAACCGCGCGCCCATCTCCGGCCAGGTCGTCGACGTGACCTACACGAAGGGGCGCTTCATGATCGCCACGCGCGACGAGGCGAGCCTCGTCAACGAGCAGAACGCCCTCACGATCCGGGGCGAGCGGATGACCGTCGTCTGCAAGCAGATCGCCGGCGTCCTCGCCCGGCGCATCGTCTGCTGGAAGCGGCCCGGCGACCGCGTGGAACTCGGCGAGCGCTTCGGCCTGATTAAATTCGGGTCGCGCACGGACCTGATCCTGCCGCGCGAGGTGAGGATCGAGGTCGGGGTCGGGGCCCGCGTCCGCGGCGGCGCGAGCGTCATCGGGAGGATCGAAGATGGCCGGTAACGCCCCGCGCATGGAAACGCCCGCGGAAGAGGTGAGGGAGCGCCGCGGCATCAGGAAGGGCCTCTACCTGCTGCCGTCCGCCTTCACCGCCGCCAACATCGGGATGGGCTACTACGCCGTGATGGCCTCTCTGCGCGGCTTCCAACTCCTTGACACGGACACCTCGGCCGCCACCGCCAACTTCGACAACGCGGCGCGCGCCATCGGCTGGGCCATGCTCTTCGACGCGCTCGACGGCCGCATCGCGCGCATGACCAAGACGACCACGGAGATGGGCATCCAGCTCGACTCGCTCGCCGACGTGCTGACCTTCGGCATCGCGCCCGCCGTGCTCGCCTACGCCTGGGGCTACGGCGCGGCCTTCGCCGACGGCAGCCAGGCGCAGAAGCTCGGCTGGTTCGTCTCCTTCATGTTCCTGATTTGCGGCGCGCTCCGCCTCGCGCGCTTCAACGTGCAGGCGACCCGGCCCCGCCCCCTGCTGGAAGGCACCGCCAAAGTCGATAAGAAAAACTTCGTCGGCCTGCCCATCCCGGCCGCCGCCGGCCTCATCGCCTCCATCGTGCACTTCGCCCCGACCCCGCTCAAGACCTACGAAGGCGACCTGGCCTCGCTCTACAGCGGCCTCATCATGGGCCTGATTGCCGTCCTCGGGCCGCTGATGGTGAGCACCATCCGCTATTCGAGCTTCAAGGGGGTCGGCGGGACGCGGCGCTCCACGACGAGGGTGGTACTCTTCCTCGCGGCCATCGGGATGCTCGTCTGGCTCTACTCCCGCTACACCCTGCTCGCCATCGTCTCGGCCTACGTCCTGCACGGGCTAGTCCTGCGCGTCGCTTCGCTCTTCCGCTTCCGCCAGCCGCAAGAGAGCCACTAAGCCGCTGTCAAAATCGTTCGAAGGGGTGTCGGCTCAGCGACCCGCCGGCCCGCCTGCGCGGGCCTCCGTGCCCGAGTAGGCGAAAAGCCCCCTCCGCGTCGTGACGAGGAGGAGTCCGCCGGAGAGGATCGGCGCGGCCGCCGTGTTGTTGTCCTCGCCGACGTTGATGCTGTTCAGCTTCCTCCCGTCGCGCGGGTCGAGCACCAAGCACTCCTCGCCCGAGAGCGGGGCGAGGAGGATGCCGTCGGCCGCCACAAGCGGCTGGGCCGCGACGCGGCCCGGCAACTGCCGCTTCCAGATGCGGTAGCCCTTCCGCGGCGACAGGCAGTAGGCGAAATTGTCCAGCGAGGTGACGAACAGACACCTGCCGGCGGGCGTGACCGACTGCACGGCCCCGCCCGTGCGCGCGCGCCAGCGCAGGCGCCCGTCGCCGGCCTCCAAAGCGTACACGTGACCGTCCTGCGAGGCCGCGTAGACCGTCTCCGCGGCCACGCCGACGGGCGCGCGGAATGGCTTCCGGGTCTGATAACGCCAGAGGGTGCGGCCCGTCCGCTGCTCGACGGCGAACAGGGTGCCGGACTCGTCGCCGATGTAGAGCCGCCTGCCGGCGAGGACGGGCTGCGAGAGGAAAGGGG
>JALZHT010000614.1 GCA_030860645.1 Acidobacteriota bacterium | reverse complement strand
CCTCGCAGCAGGCCATCACGCCCGACGCCGTCACGGCGCGCGACCGCCGCGTCGAGGAGATGCGCCGGCTGCTGCGCGAGGCCGAGGCGTACGGGCGCGCGCAGGACGCCCACGCGAAAGACCCGAAGAACGTGCCGCGCCCCGAGACCGACCTGCGGCTCGCCGCGCTCGTCCCTTACGCGCGCGGCGAGCGGCCCGTCATCCTGCGCGCCGACCGCGAGCGCGACATCCTCGGGGCCGTCCTCTTCGCGCAGGAGATGAAGCTCAGGCCCGTCATCCTCGGCGGCAGCGACGCGTGGAAGGCGGCGCAGTTTTTGAAGGAGCGCGGCGTGCCCGTGATCCTCGACGGCATCCTGAACCTGCCGCTCCGCGAAGACGACCCGTACGACACGCTCTTCGAGAACGCGTCGAAGTTGCAGGCGGCGGGCGTGCGCTTCGCCATCTCGACGGGGGACTCGGGCGCGCACGTCCGCGACCTCCCGTTCCACGCCGGGATGGCCGCGGCCTTCGGGCTGCCGCGCGCCGAGGCGCTCAAGGCCGTGACGCTCTACCCGGCGCAGATCATGGGCGTCGGCGACCGCCTCGGCTCGATTGAGGCGGGCAAGATCGCCAACCTCGTCGTCACCGACGGCGACCTGCTCGAAGCGCGCACCAACGTCCGCCACCTCTTCATCGCCGGCCGCCCCGTCCCGCTGGTGAGCCGCCACACGGTGCTGTACGAACAGTTCAAAGAAAGGCAGTAGGCCGAGGCAGAAGGCAGCCAGGACAACGGCGAGCGTCCTGGCTGCCTTCTGCTTTCGGGCCGCAGCGCATAACCCGCCCGCGTGGTTTGCTGCCTTCTGCCTACTGGCTTGCGTGATCGAGCGTCGCCTGCCTGGCCGTTCTGCCGGCCCGCGCCGAGGTGTTCGGCCATGTGGCGCAGGAGCAGCAAGGGGACTTGCCTGTGGTTTATACCGCGCCGGTGTAGAAGGTGCCGCACCGGCGAATCGGTACGGGCGAGGACAGAAGCGGCGGCGCGACGCCTGTATAACCTGACCGGCGGCCATCACCCTGTACCGGCGCGGGCCGTTGGCTTATACTTCCAACCAGCCGGCATCCTGTTTCACCTCCCCTTTTCAGACCGCAGACCCGCGAGAGAGGTTAGTGTCGGTCGAGACCAAGAAGATTCTATGAGTGAAGCCCCGAAAAGCGGCGCGCGCGGCGGGAAGCGGGGCAGGCGCGGTTCCCGCCGCAACGGCCAAGACTTTCTGGTCGTCGGATTAGGCGCGTCCGCCGGCGGCATCAAGGCGCTGGAGCAGTTCTTCGCGCGGATGCCGTCCGACAGCGGGATGGCCTTCGTCGTCGTCCTGCACCTCTCGCCCGAGCACGAGAGCAACCTCGCCGGGATGCTCCAGCGCCACACCGCGATGAAGGTCGCGCAGGTCAACGAGGCCGTCCGCGTCGAGCCGAATCGCGTCTACGTCATCCCGCCCGCCAAGCACATGGTCATGGAGGACGGCCGCATCCTCCTCGCCGAGCCGGACGGCGAGGCCGGCCGCCGCGTCCCCATTGACCTCCTCTTCCGCACGCTCGGCGCGGCCTACCGCGAGCACGCCGTCGGCGTCGTCCTCTCGGGCACCGGCTCGGACGGCACGCTCGGCCTGCGCCGCATCAAGGAGGAGGGCGGCATCTCGATAGCGCAGGAGCCGCAGGAGGCCGAGTACGACGGGATGCCGCGCAGCGCCATCCGCGACGGGCTGGTGGACTTCGTGCTGCCCGTCGCCGACATACCCGAGAAGATCATCGGCATCCGCGACGCCTCGCAGAAGATCAAGCTCCCGCCCGAGGGCGGAGAGCCGCCGACGGGCGAGGAACTCGACGCCCTGCGCGACATCCTCTCGATGATGCGGGCGCGCACCGGCCACGACTTCAGCAGCTACAAGCAGTCCACCATCCTGCGCCGCGTGACGCGCCGGATGCAGATGCGCGAGGCGGCCGACCTCGACGCCTACCACCAGTACCTGCGCGAGCACCCGGCGGAGCTGCCCGAGCTTCAGCAGGACTTCCTCATCTCCGTCACCAACTTCTTCCGCGACACGGCCGCCTTCGACTTCCTCGGCCGGGAGGTCGTGCCGAAGCTGTTCGAGGGCAAGCGGGAGGACGAACAGGTGCGCGTCTGGGCGACGGGCTGCGCGACGGGCGAGGAGGCTTACTCGCTCGCCATCCTGCTGGCCGAGCACGCCGCCCGCGTCGGGCGCCCGCCGCGCATCCAGGTCTTCGCCACCGACCTCGACGACGAGGCCATCGGGCAGGCGCGCGAGGGCGTCTTCCCCGAGACCATCGCCGCCGACGTGAGCGCCGAGCGCCTCCAGCAGTTCTTCACGCACGAGAACGGGTACTACTACGTCAAGAAGCAGGTGCGCGAGACCGTCCTCTTCGCGCCGCACAACATCCTGCGCGACCCGCCCTTCTCGCGGCTCGACCTCGTGAGCTGCCGCAACCTGCTCATCTACCTCGACCGCGAGACGCAGGCTCGCGTGCTCGAAGTCCTCCACTTCGCCCTGCGGCCCGGCGGCTTCCTCTTCCTCGGCTCGGCCGAGTCGGCCGACTCGCTGCCCGACCTCTTCTCGCCCTTCGAGAAGAAGCTGCGCGTTTACCGCCGCAACGGCTTCGGCTCCGCCCTCCAGCACATCCCGCCGATGCCGCCGGGCGGCAGGTGGTCGCCGCGCGCCCCGGCCGACCCCGCGCCGGCGGGCCTCAAGTCGTACCGCTTCGCCGAGCTGCACCGGGCGCTGCTGGAGCACTACGCGCCGCCGAGCGTGCTCGTCAACGAGGCCCACGAGGTGGTGCACGTCTCGGAGAACGCCGGGAAGTATCTGCGCGTCACGGGCGGCGAGCCGACGCGCGACCTGATCGCGCTCATCCACCCCGACCTGCGGCTCGACGTGCGGGCCGCGCTCTACTCAACGTCGAAGGAGATGCGCGAGAGCACGACCCGCACCCTCGCCGTCAGGCTCGACGGCGAGGCCCGGCGGGTCAGGGTGAGCGTGCGCCCGCGCACGCGCCCCGACCTGCACGCCACCTACTTGCTCGTCACCTTCCACGAGCCGGAGGAGGCGCGCGGGCCGGCCGGCGACG
>JALZHT010000613.1 GCA_030860645.1 Acidobacteriota bacterium | reverse complement strand
GCGTCGCCCGGCCGCGGCGGAGACGCGCCCGGACAGGGCGAACACTCGGAGGAGGATTTCCGGGGCACGGTCGCGGCCGTCGAGAGGGAGGGCGACGGCGCGCCCGCCCTTTTGCGCGTCGTGCGGACGGCGAGCCGCGAGAAGTTCGACCGCGTCGTCTTCGAGTTCGAGGGCGCGCGGCTGCCCGGCTATCACGTCGAGTACGTTGACCGCCCCGTCCGCCAGTGCGGCTCGGGCGAGGTCGTCCCCGTCGCCGGCGACGCCTGGCTCCGCGTCCGCCTCACGCCCGCCAACGCGCACACCGAGGCCGGCCAGCCGACCGTCAAAGACCGCGCCCGCCGCCTCAACTACCCGAACCTGAAGGAGCTGAAGGCGCTCTGCGACTTCGAGGCCGAGGTCGAGTGGGTTCTCGGCCTCGCCTCCCCCAACCGTTACCGCGTCCTCGAACTCACGAACCCGGCGCGGCTGGTCATAGACGTGAAGAAGTAAAGGCTCGTGAATCGTAAACCGTAAATCGAAAATTTGAGAGCCGCCCTGACTTGAGCTCGACAAGCCGGGGCGGCTCTCAACGCGTCTTCACGATTCACGATTTACGATTCACGATTCACGGCTTTTTCAGCCTCTTCAGCTTGTCGTTGGCGCTGTTGCGGATGGGCGCGGCCTGCTGCTCGTCGAGGTTGGCTTTGGCGAGGACTTCGAGGGCCTTTTCGGAGAACTGGACGGCGAGCGCGTTCTGGCCGTCGGCGGCGTAGCCGTCGGCGAGGCTGTCGTAGGTGTTGGGCGACTGCGGGTAGGAGGCGACGTTGAGCTTGAAGATTTCGATGGCCTCCTTGACCTTCTGCTCCTGCAAGAGCTGGTAGCCGAGGCCGTTGATGAACTGTTCCTGCACGATGGGGGCGGCGGGGTCGTTCTTCTTCGCCTCCTCGTAAGCCCGCACGGCCCGCTGGACGCCCTCGCCCGTAATCATCGCGTAGAACTTCGCGGGCGAGGGCGCGCGGCCGGCCGCCACCTTCACCTCGCCGCCCGGCGTGAAGTGGAACTTGATGAAGTCGAGCGTCTGGCGGACGATCTCGCGCGAGCGCTCGGTGTCGTCGCGCACGTCGAAGGCGTGCTGCCCGTCGGCGTAGTTGACGAGCGTGACCTGCGCCTCGGCTTCGAGCGCGCGGCGGACGTAGGCGTCGAGGGTGTTGTTCAGTTGCAGGTTGTCGTAGCCGGCGCGGGCCACGAAGAGCGGCACGTCGGGTCGCACCGCGGGCAGGCCCATGAAGCCGTAGTAGAAGACGGCGCTGCGGATGTAGGTGCGGCTCGGCTGCATCGTCGCCGACAGCCCCGCGCGCACGTTGGCCGAGCAGGCCCAGATGCTCACCCTGTTCCCGTCGACTTTCAGCGCGGCGGCGTTCTTGCGCACGTAGTCGAGCAGGTCGTCGGCGTCCACGTCGGCCTCCTGGCCGCGGCTCTCGTAGGTGACGGCGGCCATCCCCGACGCGGCGACGAGGCGCGGCCAGGAGGTGTACTGCCCCCACTCCTTCACCTTCGGGACGCCGGACGCGGCCGGCGGGTCGCCGACGCCGTTGATGAAGACGACGACGGGCAGGCGCGCGCCCGCGGGCGTGTTCGGCGGCAGGTAGAGGTCGAGCTTGAACTGCTGGCCGCCCTCGGTCTTGTAGACCACGTCGCGGCGGACTTCCGCCTTCTCCATGCCCGGCAGCGTCAGCACGACGGGCCGCGCCAACTGGCTCTGCTGCGCCGACGCCGGCGCGTTGAAGAAGGCGAGCGCGCACGCGACGGCCGTGACGAGTGAGGGCAGCTTTGTCTTCGTGTACATCGTCGTCCCTCCTCGGGGATAAAAGGATTTTAGATTTTAGATTGGCGATTTTTGATTTTTGATCGGCGGGCGGCGCGGCCGTCCTCTTTCAATCGCAAATCTCAAATCTAAAATCTAAAATCCCTTAGCTCTTCTTCAGCCGGTGAACTTGTAGCCGACGCGGTGGACGGTGATGATGTGGCGCGGGTCGCCGGGCGTCTCCTCGATCTTCTGCCGCAGCTTGGCGATGTGCATGTCGACGGTGCGCGTCAGGGGCAGCCCCTCGTAGCCCCAGACGTGGTCGAGCAACTGGTCGCGCGTGACGACCTCGCCCCGGTGCTCGACGAAATACTTGAGCATCTTGAACTCGCGCGGGCTAAGCTCGACGGGCTTGCCGGCGCGCGTCGCCTCGAAGGTCTTGAAGTTGATCTCCACGTCGCCGAAGTGAACGCTCTCGACCTCGTCGGCCCCCTTCGAGGCGCGGCGCAGGACGGCCTCGACCCGCGCCATCAGTTCCAGGAAGCTGAAGGGCTTGGTGACGTAGTCGTCCGCGCCGGTCTTGAGGCCGAGCACCTTGTCGATCTCCTGGCCCCGGGCCGTGAGCATGATGATCGGCGTGTTGTTGCCGGCGCTGCGGAGCTGGCGGCAGACATCGAGGCCGCTCAGGCGCGGCAGCATCACGTCGAGGATGACGAGGTCGAGGCCCTTCTCGCCGGCGAGCTTGAGGCCCGTCTGCCCGTCGCGCGCGACCTGCACGGTGTAGCCCTCGTAGGTGAAGCCGTCGCGCAGCGCCACCGCCATCGCCTGATCGTCTTCGACAATGAGAACCTTGCGCATACTCTCGGGGGATATCATCATGGTTTCGAGTTCCGGGCCAAAGGGATTTTAGATTTTTGATTTTGGCTTGGCGATTGGAAGGAGAGCGAACGCTTTCGTCCTCCAATCAAAAATCAAAAATCGCCAATCAAAAATTCTTCCTACTGTTTCGCCTTCTGCTCGGCGTAGAAGGTCTTGTTGACGATCCTCCACTCGCCGTCGATCTTGAGGAGCGACATGTAGTCGGTGAACCTGACCTGCGGGTAGTCGAGCACGACCTTGGCGACGGCGGCGTTGCCGGTGATGTCGACGCTCTCGATGCTGCGGCGGCGCTGCGCCTCGTCGTCGGCGGGCTTGCCCGGCGAGCGCGAGATGTACTCCTCGCTCGTGAGCTGCCAGAACTTCCCCTCGCGGACGGCGAAGAGCTTCGCCTCGGGGTGGAAGACCTTCCGGTGGTGCTCGCCGAGGCCCGTGGCGTGCGCGCGCAGGTAGTGGCC
>JALZHT010000612.1 GCA_030860645.1 Acidobacteriota bacterium | reverse complement strand
GTGGCGAGCGCCCCGGCGTTGCAGTGCGTCAGCACGGTCGCCCCGTCCGGGAGCAACTCGCCGCCGAAGCGGCCGAGCCGCCGGTTCGACTCGATGTCCTCCCGGAAGAGGGCCTGCGCCTCCTCGACGAGCGCGCGCTTGACCGCCTCCACGTCGCCGCCCGCCGCCCGCTCGCGGCGGAAGCGCTCGCGCATCCGCTCGATGGCCCAGAAGAGGTTGACGGCCGTGGGGCGCGTGCGGCTCATCAACTCGCAGAAGTAGTCGAAGTCCTCGGCGAGGTCGGCGACCGAGGAGACGGCCGACTGCTTCGACGAGAGCGCGATGCCCATCGCGGCCGACAGCCCGATGGCCGGCGCGCCGCGCACGACCATCTGCTTGATGGCCGCGGCCACCTCCTCGCACGAGCGCAGCGTCAGGTACTTCTCCTCGGTGGGCAGGAGGCGCTGGTCGATCATGCGGACGCCCTCGTCCGTCCACTCGACGGTCTTAATCATGTCGGAACAACTCCCGGCGCGATGAGAATTTTTTGAAGACGGGGTTATCTTACGGGACTGGTCGCGCGGCAGGCAAACGGGGCGGGAAGACAAAAAGTTTCGGGTTTAAAGTTTCGGGTTTCGAGTAGGGAAGATTTTTGATTGGCGATTTTTGATTTTTGATTGGGAGACGGCACGCCCGCCTTCTCCAATCGCCAATCTAAAATCTGAAATCTAAAATCCCACAACTCGAAACCCGAAACTCACGACCCGAAACTTCCGTTCTGCCTAGCCTCGGTCGTCGACGTGACGGTGAACGTCAGCCCTCGTCAGGAACCCGCCGACGAGGAAGATGATCCCGAGGAGGATGTGGACGAGGTGATCCATCGACGCGAGTTCGAGCGAGCCGGGGAGCACCTTGAGCAGGCTCGAATCCCCGCCCCCGTGGTGGCCCGCGGGCACGCCGGCGACCCCGTGCGCCCCGCTGCCGCCGGCGAGGAAGCCGGCGATGCCGAGCAGCAGGTAGACGACGCCGAAGACGATGCAGAAGAGGCGCGCCCCCGAGAGCGACCCCGCGAAGCCGAAGTAGAGGGCGAGCGCGCCCGAGATGATGTGGACGAGGTTGTGGGCCAGGCTCAGGTGCATCCCCATGAGGCCGGGGGCGAGGAACCCCAGAATCCCGACCAGGATGAACACGATGCCCAGAATCTTACAGATTGTTTTCGCCATACTCAGGTTTTCCTCCTCGGGAAGAAAAGGTGGACAAACGCACGGGCCGCCCGCGTCCGCCGGGGGTCGGCTCCCGCATCTTCAGAGCTGAACGTCAAGGCGGCCGCATTGTATAACAGAACGGCCGGCGCGGCTCCACCGAATTTTGCGCCGCCCGCCCGCGCCTCTTCCGGGCCGCCCCCGCGGGTGCTATACTCGGCCATCTAAAACAACAAGTAGGCAGTAGTCAGTGGTCAGTAGCGCCCCGCGCTTCGGCCGCTGACGCCCGGACGATTCACGAAGCGGGTTCTTCTACTGTCTACTGTCTGCTGGCTGCTGTCTACTATGAAGAATGGTTGGGAGGCCGTCATCGGCCTGGAGATTCACGCGCAACTGAGCACCGAGTCGAAGATTTTTTGCGGGTGCTCGACGCGGTTCGGCGACGAGCCGAACGCGAACACGTGCCCGGTCTGCCTGGGGCTGCCCGGCTCGCTCCCCGTCCTGAACCGGCGGGCGGTCGAGCTGGGGGCGCGCGCCGCGCTCGCGCTCGGCCTGCGCGTCAACGAGGTCTCGATCTTCGCGCGCAAGAACTATTTTTATCCGGACTTGCCGAAGGGCTACCAGATTTCGCAGTACGACCGGCCCTTCTCGTCGGACGGGCACCTGGAGATCATGACGGCCGAGCGCGACGAGGGCGGCCACGCCCGCGAGTGGCGGCCGCTGCCGGTGCGCATCACCCGCCTCCACCTCGAAGAGGACGCGGGCAAGAACGTCCACGAGGGCCTGCCCGAGACCGGGCGCTTCTCCTACATCGACCTCAACCGCGCCGGGACGCCGCTCGCCGAGATCGTCACCGAGCCGGACTTCCGCACCTCCTGGGAGGCTTACGACTACGTCAACCACGTCCGCCGCGCCCTCCAGTGGGTCGGGGCCTCGGAGGCCGACATGGAGAAGGGGAACCTGCGCTGCGAGGCCAACGTCTCGGTGCGCCGCGCCGGCTCGGACAAGTTCGGCACGAAGGTCGAGCTGAAGAACCTGAACTCGGTGCGCTTCATGCAGCGCGCCATCGAGTTCGAGATCGAGCGGCAGATCGAATTAATCGAGTCGGGCGGGCGCGTCGTGCAGGAGACGCGGCTGTGGGACGAGCGCGCGGGCGCGACGCGCGTCATGCGCTCGAAGGAGGAGGCGCACGACTACCGCTACTTCCCGGAGCCGGACTTGCAACCGCTTGTCGTCGCGGCCGACTTCGTCGAGCGCGTCCGCCGCGAGATGCCCGAGTTGCCCGACGCGCGCCGCCGGCGCTTCACGGAGCAGTACGAACTCTCGTACAGCGACGCCTCTTTGCTCACGCGCGACCGGGCGCTGGCCGACTTCTACGAGCGCGCCGCGGCCGCGGCCGGCGACGCGCGCGGCGCGGCCAACTGGCTCAAGGGCGAGCTGCTGCGCGAGTTGGACGGCGCGGGCCTCGCGGCCGACGCCTCGCCCGTCTCGCCCGAAGAGTTGGGCGCGCTCGTCCGCGCCGTCTCGGCCGGGCGCATCAGCGGCAAGCAGGGCAAGGACGTGCTCGCCGAGATGTTCAGGACGGGGAAGGGCGCCGACGCGGTCATCGCCGAGCAGGGGCTCGCGCAGGTCTCCGACGCCGGCGAGATAGAGAAGATAGTGACCGACGTGCTGGCCTCGAACCCGCAGCAGCTCGCCGCCTACCGCGGCGGCAAGGAGGCGCTCTTCGGCTTCTTCGTCGGGCAGGTGATGAAGGTCTCGAAGGGCAAGGCCAACCCGAAGGTCGTCAACGAACTGCTGCGGGCGAAGCTCAGAGGCGGGTGAGAGTTGTCAGCCGAGAATCAAGGGGCGTTATGAACTACACAGGTAAGACGGCAATCGTCACGGGGAGCACGAAGGGCATCGGGCGCGCGATAGCGGAGGCGCTCCTGCGCGCGGGGATGAAC
>JALZHT010000611.1 GCA_030860645.1 Acidobacteriota bacterium | reverse complement strand
ATCAGCACCTGGTTGACGGTGAGGCGGTGGAGCCAGGTGGTGAACTGCGACTCGCCGCGGAAGGAGCCGACCTTGCGGTAGAGCTGGATGAAGACCTCCTGGGCGAGGTCTTCGGCCTCGGCCGTGTTGGCCGTCATCCGCAGGCACAAGCTGTAGACGCGGCGGGAGTGGCGCGCGTAGAGCTCCTCGAACGACGCCATGTCGCCCTCCGACGACCGCCGCGCCAACTCGTAGTCCGTGACGGGCTTTGTGACCTTGATCGCCGCCTCGCGCGCTGGCGTGCTCTGAAGGAAGGGGAATGACGCTGTTTCGCTCATCGGGAACTCCTGGTGTCGAGCACTGCTCCCCGGCCCGCGCCGGATGCGCGGAGCCAGGAGTTAACAGCCTGAAAGAGCAATCCCGATGCCACGCCGGGTGGCGGGAAATCTACTGTAAATCAAACATTTAGACGCCCCACGGCCGGCCCGCAGACGATATCCGTCGCCGACAGCCGAAACCGTGTATGAATCGGGTTGAAGGTTCTCCGGCGGCTGATGAAAATCATTTGAAGGTGTGCCCGAGTCGTACGGTCAGCTTGCCGGCGCGGCGGTCGCCTCGGCCCGGCTTAAGTTACGAATGTGTGACGTGAACGGCGGCCGATTCGTCCGCGGGGCGCACGGTCAAAGTGAAACTTGACAGGAGTGCCGTCGGCGCATAAACTCGACGGCACTTGGAACAACCCTTAAAGGAGGCTGTACACGCGCTCTCCCGTTTACTGGGTCTGTTCGCGTGAGTAGAACCAACACACTCGGTTCTCTACGGTAATTGGCGACGTACGCGCCGTCTCCGCAAATTTGGGCCGGGCTTCCGACCCAGCGAGCGCCCCACACAGGCCGTCAAGCTTGTGCGGGGCGATGTCGCGTTTGGGACAAGAAAAGAAGTAGACAGTGGCCGGTAGTCAGTAGCCAGTAGGCCCCGCGTTGGAGCCGCTGACGCTGACGCCCGGACGACTCAATGGCGCTGGCTTTTTCTACTGTCCACTTCTTTTCATCGCACGTAAATCGGGTTGGAGATGATCCAGGGCTTGCCGTCGAGAAAGCCGCCGAGTTGGTCGAGGTAGGCTTCCACGCGGTAGACGCCGGGGCGGTCGACAATTAACTCCTTCTCCATCGCCGCGCCCGCCTCGGCGAAGACCTCACCGTCACGGAAAAAGAGCAAGCGGCATTCGACCGGCGCGCGGGCGCGGAGTCGGACTGGCCCGCCGGCCGCGAGCGCAATCTCCTCGCCCATCGTCTTCAGTCCCGAAGCGTTGTCGGCGTGGAAGCGGAAGCCGGCGGCGTCGCCGAAGAGGTCGAAGGCGATGTAGCCGCGCCCGACGCGGAGGGCTTCGATGACGCCCTCGGCGCTCGGCGGCTCGCCCTTGCGCAGCAGGACGTGATTGCGTACGACGCGGAAGCTGCGCTCGTACGGGTCGAACTTCACCCCGAACAGCTTGCCGCCCGCCCACCCGAAATCGAAGCCGACGTTGGCGTGCGCGTCGCTGCCAGCGACGGCCGAGGCGCGCGCCGCGCCCGCGGCGTTGACCTCGTCCCAGCGCTTCAGGTTCTCGGACGGCCTCTCGTAGAAGGTGGCGAAGAGCAGGTCGGGGTGGCTGGCGTAAGACCAGAGGGCGTCGAAGAGGAGTCGCGCGTAGTTGATGGCGCGCGCGTTCGTGTAGAGGTTGTAGACCTCGATCCCGTCGTAGCCGCCGGGCGGCCATTCGCGCAACTGCTCCGGGTAGGCGAGGAGCGCGAGGCGGCCTTCGGCCTTCGCGCGGGCGATGAGTTCGGGGAGGGCGAGGGAGTCGGCCGCGGGTGCGGGCGAGGCGAAGCCGGGGACGACGAACAGGCGAGCGCCGCCGCGCGCCACCAACTCGCTGCCGTTGACGAAGAGGACGCCCCGGTGCGCGCCGCGCAGCGTCGCCTCGGCGGTGTTGACGCCGGCCGCCGGGTGCTCGGTCATCACGACGAAGGCGAGGCCGTTGGCGGCCGCGGCGCTGACGATCTCTTCGGGCCGGCCCTCGCTGTGGCCGCCGAGCGCGGAGTGGACGTGGAAGACGCCGGCGTGGTCTTCGAAAGGGTCTCCCGTCGGGGCCGGCGCGCGGCGCGCGTTCAACTCCGCGACGGCCGCGCGGAGCCGCCCCAAACGGTAGCGCCTATACGCGAAAGGCAACTGCGAAGCGAGCAGCACTCCGAGCGCCACGAGCGCAATCTTCTTAAAGTTTCGGGTCGCGGGTTTCGAGTCCCGAGTTGAAGACATGCTTTTAACCCGGAACCCGGAACCCGGAACTCGAAACTTCTTCGTCCTCGAAATCAACCGACGCGACGTGCTCGCTGATGCCGCGCCCGAACTCGGCGACCGCCACGTGGTCGGGGTGGACGGTGTAGGCTTCGAGGCCGGCGCGGTCGCGGAAGACGGCGACGAGGCCGACGTCGTAGGAGCGCGGCAGGCGGAGCACGTCCGTGCCGACAGCGAAGCTTTGAATCCCGGGGATGGCGGCCGGCAGCGCGCGCAGCAGCGCGACGTGCTCGCGCCGCGCCTCCTCGCCCGCCTCGGCGCGGTACTTCCAGACGACGATGTGTGTGAGCAAGCTGGCAAAGCCTCCGTCGGAAGAGATGAACGTCAGACGACCTTCTTCGTTTCGCTCGCGCGGGATAAAATCTCACGCGGGGGCGCGGAGACGCAAAGAAGCGACGGCCCCGGAAGCGCGAACTTCCGCCGCGCGGCGCGCGTACTTGGCCCCGGGGCGTGGCCGCCGCGCCCGGCGCGTCCGAGTGTGAGTGAGGTTAACCCGCGAAATGTTCTGCCCGCAATGTGGACAACAGCAACCGTCCGAGGCCGTGCGCTTCTGTAAGCGCTGCGGGCTGTCGCTCGAAGGGCTGGCGCGGTTTGTCGAGCACGAGGCCCGGCCGCGCGCCGACGGCGAGACTGAAGGGCGCGAGCTTTCACCGCGGCAGAGGGGCACGCGCTTCGGGCTGGTAGTGATGATCGCCGGCCTGCTCTTCGGCGGCATCGCGGCACTGCTCAGCGCAATGAAGGAAGACCTCTTCGTGCTGCTCCCGCTCGCCGCGCTCATCTTCACCGTCGGCGTCGTGCGCCTGCTCTACGGC
>JALZHT010000610.1 GCA_030860645.1 Acidobacteriota bacterium | reverse complement strand
GACGAGAGCCGGGTGGCCGTCGCCGTCGAAGGGGTGGAAGGTGAGGGCGAAATCCTGGTGCGCGGCCTTGGCCGGCACGCGGCGCGCTGGCGCGGCGTGAGCGGCGCGACCGAACTGCGCGACGGCACGGTGGCCCTCGTACTCGACCTGCCGCGGCTACTCGGGGCGTAAAAAAAGTTTCGGGCTGCGAGCTAAGAGATTTTTGATTTGCGATTTTTGATTTTTGATTTAAAGACAGGCGGACCGTGCTTTCAATCGCCAATCTAAAATCTAAAATCTAAAATCTCTTTAGCTCGCAGCCCGAAACTTTGTGCTTTATCTGAAGACGACGCCGATGCCGATGCGGAAGTTGTGCTGCGTCTCGCCGCCGAGGCGCGTCGGGTTGTAGTCGAACTGCACGGCGCGGAAGTCGACGCGGTCGCTGACGCGGAAGTCAACGCCGCCGCCGACGACGCCGGAGAAGCCCGTCTCGTTAGCGTCGTCGAAGTCGGGGACGCCCTCCACGTCGAAGCGGGCGTGGGCGAAGCCGGCCATCAGGTGCGCGAACGGCTTGACGCGCGTCTCCCTGGCGTTGTCCTTGAACTGGACGCCGCCGACGAGCGTGTGCAGGTCGGAGTCGACGTTGAAGGTGTCGACGCCGTCGCTGATGTCGAACGACTTGCGGTGGAAGGCGTAGTCGCCCTTGAGGCCGACGTAGCGGCTGATGTTGGCGGCGGCCGAGGCGTTGACGCCGTGGAAGCCTTCCCGCTGGTCTATGATGTCGTCGAAGTCGTCATCGTCCTCGTCGGCGATGCCGGTGTCGACGCGGTTGTGCGAGTAGCCGACGAAGAAGTCGTACTTGTTGTAGTCGTCGCCGGTCTGCGCGAAGGCGGACGGCGCGGCGCAGGCAATGATGATTGCCAGCATGATGAGCTTGCGCATTACTGAATCTCCCCCTTGCTTGGTTGCGTGTCAGGTACTGCGTGACATCACTTGATGTCCCCCGCTTCCGGGCAGGTTGCCCGCGAAAAGTTCTCCGAAAGGTCACAAAACTTTCCGCCCCCGGGACACACCTGATAGTACGCGGGCGGACACGGCCGGGCCGCCGCCCGCCTGTGACACTCTTTCGACGGCCGCACGCGCCGGCCCCGGCCGCGCAAAAATCTGTTGCATTCGGCCCGGCGCGGCGTTAATCTCGCGCGTCGGCGTCCCACCTTAACCGACGCCCGCAAAGCACACTAAAGCCTGGCCGCCCCGGCGGCCGCTCGTTCCGGCTGGGTTGGCGTGCGGACTAGAAGAGCGCGAGCACGCTCTTAATTACGGCCAGCACCGTCTCCGTGAGACTATCCGCTGCCCCGTTCGGCATCTCGCCGTCCGCGGCCAGTCCTTCCGCCGTCATGCTCCGCGGCGGCGGCTGAGGGGCTGACGGGTTAGGAATGTCGCCGGCCAGGGCGGGGGCGCAGAGCGCCAGCACGAGGACGGCGGCGCTGAGAGTCTTTCGCATCATTCTTTTCCTTTATGAAATTATTCGCCGGACTGACCGCCGCCTCCTTCGCCGGAGGGGGCGGTCTCTTCGTGCCCGCCGAAAAATCGGCGGGCACAGTGGAAAGGCTTGCCTCACATGACATTAGCAGACGAACGCCTGAAGGAACTAGATAACCTCTCACTGACCGCCGACGGGAGCGCCTTGCGGCGCTGCGCTGAGGCGGCCGATCTCATGCTGAGGGGGCAATACGAAGCGGCGCGCGCCGCCCTGGGCGAAATGTGGCGCGGCACGGGGCAGCGGCCGAACGTCGAGGGGCTGGGCGAGAGGGCGGCCGCCGAAGTGATATTGCAGGCCGGGGTGCTGTCCGGCTGGCTGGGCGCGTGCGGGCAGGCGCAGGGCGCGCAGGAGGCGGCGAAAAACCTCATCAGCGAGAGTGCCGCGCTCTTCGAATCGCTCGGGGAGGCGGCCCGCGCCGCCGTCGCCCGCGGCGACCTGGCGCTCTGCTACTGGCGGGAAGGCGCGTACGACGAGGCGCGCGTGCTCCTGACGGGCGCTTTCGAGGGAGTGACCGAGACGGTATGGAGGGCGAAGCTGGTCACGCGCCTGGCTACCGTCGAGTTCTCGGACGGCCGGTACAACGCCGCCCTCGCGCTCCTGACGGAACACGCACCCATCTTCGACGAGCGGGTGAGCCACGCCATCCGGGGCAGCTTCCATAACCTTTTAGCTCTCGTGCTGAAGCAGTTGGCAATCGTGGAGGGACGCCCCGACTACCTGGACAGGGCGATCATCGAGTTCACCGCGGCCATCCACCACCAGGAGCGGGCGGGCCATGAGCGGTTCCGCGCGACTAATGAGAACAACCTCGCCAACCTGCTCCGCCAGGTGGGGCGCTACCGGCAGGCGCACGAGCACCTCGACCGCGCGGGCGCGGCGCTGCGCAGGCTGAATGACACGGGGCTGCTGGCGCAGGTGGACGAGACGCGGGCGCGCGTCTTTCTCGCGGAGAAGAAGTACGGTGAAGCCGACCGGGTGATCACGCGCGCCGTCCGGGCGCTGGAGCAGGGCGGGGCGGCCGCCCTGCTGGCGGAGGCGCTGACGACGCAGGGCGTGACGTGGGCGCGGCTCGGAAACGTCGAAGGCTCGATCAACGCCCTGCGCCGGGCCGTGCGGGTGGCCGAAGAGGCGGGCGCGCTCTCAAACGCCGGGCTGGCCGCGCTGACGCTGATGGAGGAACACGGGGCGCGGCGCGCGTTGCCGCAGAGGGAGCTTTACGAACTCTACCTGCGCGCCGACGGGCTGCTCAAAGACACGCGGCACGCCGAGACCGTCGAGCGGCTACGGGCCTGCGCGCGGGTCGTGACGCGGCGGCTGTCGGGCCTCGAACTGGGCGGCGAGGACTTCACTTTCTACGACGCGGTGCACGAGTTCGAGGAGAGGATCATCGAGCGGGCTTTGGAGCAGGCCGGGGGGAGCGTCGTGCGTGCGGCGAGGCTGCTCGGCCTCCGGCACCAGACGTTCAGCTCCATGCTGAACCAGCGGCACAAGAAGCTCCTTGAGAAGCGGACGCCGCGCGCGAAGCGGCGTCGGAGCATCATCAAAGAGCCGAAAGCATAAACGGGCGCGGCCGCCCGTACCGAACGTGGAGAGGCGGTCTGTGGCCGCC
>JALZHT010000609.1 GCA_030860645.1 Acidobacteriota bacterium | reverse complement strand
CGGCGAAGACGCCCGTGTTCGTCGGCGTCGTCTCGACGGCGTAGAGGCGCGCGGTCTCGCGCGTCTCGCCGTCGCGCACGCGGCGGCGCGAGGCGAAGTCGCGCGCGTAGCGCAAAGCGCCGGGGCCGCATTCGAGGAAGTTCGCGTCGAGCGCGAGCACGCGGTCGGCCTCGGCGAAGCGGTAGACGGGCGTGGCCGGCGCGCCGAAGGCGAGATTGGTGGCGGCGGCGTGGGTGCCCGCGCCGCCCGGCTCCCACTGGTGCCAGCGCGCGCCGGGGAAGCGGCGCAGGATGTCGCGCAACTGCGCGGCGAGGGCCGGCGACGTGACGGTCTCGGTCAAAAACCGCAGCCCCGCGCCCTGCTTCGGGCGCTGGCCTTCGAGGAGCGTCGCCACCTCGGCGAGGAAGGCCGTGTAGGTGCGCACCTCGCCGCGGTTGATGATGGTCTCGGAGCGGTCGGGGTCGTAGAGCGAGAGGATGGCGGCCTGCGCGAAGACATCGGCCGCGCCGCCCGAGGCCGGGTGCAGGTCGTTGCCTTCGAGCTTGGTCGGGCGGCCCTCGTTGCTGCGCGCCAGGAGCGGCGTGGCCCCGCCCGCGAACGGCATCGCGGTGGCGAAGAAGAGTGGCTTGCCGGGGACGATCTCCTCGGGCTGGCTGACGTAGGGGACGATTGCCTCGGGCGGCTGGTACGAGCAGCCCGAGAGGCCGGCGAGCGCCAGAGAAGCGCCCATCAGTTTGAGGAAGGTGCGGCGGTCGGTGCCCTCGCCCCACCCGACGGCCTGCTGCGGGAACTCGCGGCGGACGAGTGCTTCAAACTCGGGGGTGGCGGCCAGCTCTTCGAGGCTCTGCCAGAACTCGCGCCCGCGCTTGTCCCGCAGGCGCGCGCGCGCCTCCTCGGGCTTGAGCGGGCGGCGGAGCTGGTACAGCTCGGGGAAAGTGTCTTTGATGTGCATCTACTTATCCCAAACGCTTTCAGCGGTGGCAGGTCGAGCAGCTCGTGAGCACGGCCGTCGAGCGGACGCGGTACTCGGCCTTCTTCTCGCGCCCGACCCGCAACTGCTCCTCGGTCTTGTTCTCCGCCAGGAAGTTCGCGCCGTTGTACTCCATGTTGAAGACCTGCTCGCGGGGCCGCAGGTAGCGCTCCGGCTCGCGGTGGCAGGCGAGGCACCACTCCATCTGGAGCGAGGCGGCCTGGTAGACGGCGGGCATCTCGTCAACGCGCCCGTGGCACGAGGAGCAGCCGACGCCCTTCGCGACGTGGATGCTGTGGTTGAAGTAGACGAAGTCGGGCAGGTCGTGGACGCGCGTCCAGGAGATGGGGCGGTTCTCGCGCCAGCTCTGGCGGACGATTTCGAGGTAGGGGCTTTCACTCCAGATTTGCTTGTGGCAGTTCATGCAGGTCTCGGTGGGCGGCATCCCGGCGCTCCCCGACCCCGACCCGGAGTTCTCGACGGCCGTGTGGCAGTAGCGGCAGTCTATGCCGTCGTCGCCGACGTGGTGCTTGTGCGAGAACTGGACGGGCTGCTGCACCTCGATGAACTGCCCCGTGTTGTAGGAGGAGCGGTTGACCTCGGCCAGCACCCAGACGGCGAAGACGAGGATGAAGAGTCCGCCGAAGATGCTCAGCTTGGCGAGCGTGTTGGTGCTGTGGTGGAAAATCTGCATGGCGCCCCCGGCCCGTTTGTGACTCTTAGAACTTGCCCGGCCGCTCGCAGGCCGCCGCCGGCCGCCGCCCCCTCCCCGCCGCGCACACCGGCGCGCGGGCCTAGTCCGGGGGAGTGCGCGGTCTTTCGCCAAGATAGGGAAAGCCCGCGGGCAGCGCGGCTCTCTACGGCTGTCACCTATGAAGAACTGCTAAGGGTGAACTAGAGATACTACTTTTTTCGCCCGCGGGCAAGCGCCACGTCAAATTTTAGGTATGAATATTAACGGTCGAAGCGGATTAACGATTCTAATAAGTAGGCAGTCACCGGTTGTCAGTAGACGGTAGAAAAGGCGGAAGCCCGGCCGCCCTTACCCGTCCCCGCCGAAGACCAGGGCGAGCGTGACGGCCACCGCCACGAGGGCGAGGACGAAGAAGAAAATCTTCCAGAAGCTGTAGGGGCGCTCGCCCTGCACCTCGCCGGTGCGGCCGTTGATGACGACTTGGAAGACGCGTTCGCGGAAGCGGTACGCGCCGACGTAGACGGGCAGCAGGAGGTGCTTGAAGGTGACGGCCGAGTAGTGGGTCGAGATGTGCGAGACGCGCTGCTCGTCGCCGCCGATGTCGCGCCGCACGTCCTGCTCGATGAGGGGGGCGGCCATCCTCTTCGCCTCCTCGAAACCCTCGGCCAGCTCGACCTGGTAGCGCTGCGCCTTGTAGCCCGAGAGGTAGGCCGGCTCGTAGCGCGTCAGCTCCGCCAGGTCCCACGGCTCCAGCGCCTTGAGCCGCGCCGGCGGCAGAGACTTCGTGGCCGGGACGAGGAGGTCGTCGAACCAGCGCGAGACCGTGCCCGAGGCCGGGTGCCAGCGCGTGTGGCGCACCTGCCGCGTCCGGGTCACGTCGTTGCCCTGCGCGTCCTTCGTCGTGTAGGTCTCGGTCGTGTAGTAATGCTCGCCGCGCTGGCCCGTGTAGCGGCTGACCGTGTGCGCGTCATAAGTCCAGAAGGGGAGGTAGACGCCGCCGACGCCCTCCTGCGAGGCGAGCCGCTTGAGCGCGTTGGGGGCGAACCAGAGCGAGGAGAGCCAGCGCCTGACGGCCTCGGACGCCTCGCCTTGCGTGACGCGGAACGGAAGCACGCCTTCGGGCGCGAGCACGGGGTCGGCGCTCTTCGGTTGCGCGACCATCGGGCTCCCGCAGAAGTCGCACTCGCCGGCCACCAGCGGCGGCGTGAAGGTGACGGACGCGCCGCACGTCTGACACTGCACTTCGAGCGCCGACGGCGCGAGCGTGCCCATGCGGTCGGCGTGGAGTTGTAGATACTCCTCGTAGCCGCGCTCGGCGACGCCCTCGCCGCCCGCCTCGATCCGCTCCTGCCGCCCGCAGTAGGGGCACGTCAGGGAGCCTTCGCGCGGCTCGAACAAAAGGTCTGCGCCGCAGCCGGGGCAGCGGTAGCGGTGGACTTTTTCGGGGGTGGTCGGCTGCATAACAGAAGGGC
>JALZHT010000608.1 GCA_030860645.1 Acidobacteriota bacterium | reverse complement strand
GTCCGAGACGGCCGCGCGCACGAACGCGCGCGCCGGCGGCTGGACGATGCTCGACGGGCGGCGCATGAGCCTCGAAGACTTCCGCGGGCAGGCCGTCGTCCTCGACTTCTACGCCACCTACTGCCCGCCGTGCCGCGACGAGATTCCGCACCTCGTCCGCCTCCAGAGGCGCTTCGGCCCGCAAGGGCTGAAGGTCATCGGCCTCAACGTCGGCGGCGAGGAGGATCAGGCGAAGGTGCCGGCCTACGTCCGCGAGCTGAGCATCCAGTACCAGCTCGCCAACCCCGACGACGAAACCATCGACATGTTCCTCTCCGGCAACACCGCCATCCCGCAGACCTTCGTCTTCGACCGCCAGGGCCAGCTCGTCGAGCACTTCGTCGGCTTCGACGACTCGGTCGCCCCCGACCTGGAGCGGGCCGTCGAGTCCGCGCTCGGCAGCCAATCAGATTGAAGAGTTTCGGGCCGCGGGCTGCGAGTTAAGGAGAATTTTAGATTTTTGATTGGCGATTGAAAGAAGAGGCGACCGCTTTCTTCTTCCAATCAAAAATCAAAAATCGCAAATCTAAAATCCCTTAACTCGAAACCCGCGACCCGAAACTCTTTCCGTTTGACGCTGACGCCCCCGAGGGTTTATTACAGTCTCATCAATAGTCAGCCGAAAAATTCGAATCCAGCGGGGTGCGGTCTGTGAGAAGAGCCAAGATACTTGCCACGCTCGGGCCGGCGTCGCGCGAGCCGGCCGTCCTGGAGGCGCTGCTCGCCGCCGGGGCCAACGGCGTGCGCATCAACATGTCGCACGGCCAGCAGGAGGAGCACGCCGAGACCGTCCGGCGCGCCCGCGCCGCCGCCGAGCGTCTCCGCCGCCCGCTCTCCGTCCTCGTCGACCTGTCGGGGCCGAAGATCAGGACGGGCATGCTCAAGAACGGCCAGCCCGTCACGCTCGAAACCAACGCCGTCTTCACGCTCACGACCCGCGCCGTCGTCGGCGACGCGCGCGAGGTCTCGACCAACTACGCCGGCCTCGCGGCGGCCGTCCGCCCCGGCGCGCGCGTCCTCTTAGACGACGGCGCGATTGAGCTGGCCGTCGAGAGCACGACGGAGACCGACGTGGTCACGCGCGTCATCAACGGCGGCACGCTCTCCGAGCGCAAGGGCATCAACCTGCCGGGCGCGTCGCTGCCCATCCCCTCGCTCACCGACAAGGATCGGCGCGACCTCCAGTGGGCCGTGCGCGAGGGGGCCGACTACATCGCGCTCTCGTTCGTGCGCCGCGCCGAGGACTGCCTGGAGGCTAAGGCGCTCATCCGCGCCGCCGGGGGCAAGCAGCCGCTCGTCGCCAAGATCGAGAAGGCCGAGGCCATTGACCACCTCGACGCCATCATGGAGGCGGCCGACGGGGCGATGGTCGCGCGCGGCGACCTCGGCGTCGAGACCTCGGTCGAGCTCGTCCCCGTCTACCAGAAGCGCATCATCGAGTCGGCCAACCGCGCGGGCAAAGTCGTCATCACGGCGACGCAGATGCTCCAGTCGATGGTCGAGGAGCCGCGGCCGACGCGCGCCGAGGCGTCGGACGTGGCGAACGCCGTGTGGGACGGCACCGACGCCGTGATGCTCTCGGCCGAGACGGCCGCCGGCAAGTACCCCGTCCTCTCGGTGGCGACGATGGCGCGCATCATCGAGTCGGCCGAGACGGGCACGCCCTCCGCGTCCTCCGACAACATCACGCGCTGGGCCGGCAAGCAGTCGGGTCGCGTGAGCCGCGCGCTGTGCGAGGCCGCGGCCTTCGCCGCCGAGGAGATCAGCGCGCGCACCGTCTCGGTCATCACCGAGTCGGGGCTGATGGCGCGCCGGCTCGCGGCGCTCCGGCCCGGCCAGCGCATCATCGCGCTCACGCCCGACCCGCGCGTGCAGAACGAACTCTCGCTCATCTGGGGCGTCGAGTCGCTCCTCCACCCGCCGTGCGAGAACACGGAGGAGATGCTGAAGGTCTGCGAGCGGACGCTCGTCGAGGCCGCCGCCGCCCAGCAGGGCGAGACGCTCGTCCTGATGGCCGGCCGCCTCTCCGGCAAGGGCCTCTCCAGCTCCGTCACCCTCTACACGGTCGGCGGCCCGCTCCCGAGACAACTGTAAAAAAAGGTGATGGGTGATGGGTGATGGGTAAAAGCAGGTGGTCTTCGCCCGCGCGCCGTCAGGGCGTCGGGCCGCGGCGCGCCAGGGCGGTGTTTAAATCGGAGAGTGCTTAGCGGCGCGCGGCGTCGTAGAAGCCCCGGCGGGTTCGCACCACGAACCTGACCTTCTTGCCCTTCTCGTCGCGCAGTTCGTTGAGCTTCACTTTCAATTCGTGCCAGCCGTCGCCCTTCTCGGCCGGGGCCGCCGCGAAGCTGAGCGTGTACTGGTTGCGCAGCTCGGCCGCGATGTAGGCGGCCGCCGCGACCAGCTCGCGCCCGGTGCTCGGGAAGGAGACCCCGCCGCCGGTTTGCGCCGTCAACTCTTCGAGGCTCGCGCGCCCGACGAAGTTGATCTCGCCCTCACGGTCGTCCGTCAGGCCGAGCGCGTAGACGAGCGCGTCGCCCTCGGCGACGGCGCGGCGCACCTCGGGGAAGCTGTACCTGGACATGTTGTCCTGCCCGTCCGTGAGCATGACGACGACGCGCTTCCGGTGGCGGCCGCGCGCGCTCCTGTCGAGCGCGAGGTAGAGCGCGTCGTAGAGGGCCGTCTGCCCCTTCGCCCCGGCCGCGCGCAGGCGCTCGACGGCCGCGAGCACGTCGCGCGGGTCGCTCGTGCCTTCGACGAGGAGCTGCGGCCGATCGTTGAAGGCGATGACGAAATACTCATTCTCCGGGTGGCTGCCGGCGAGGAAGACCGACAGCGCCTCGCGCATGACGCCGCCCCCCGCTTTGCCGCCCCCCGCCCTCCAGGGGCCGTGCACAGAACCGGAGGCGTCCATGAGGATGCCGACGGTGGCCGGCCCGTCCTCCGAAAGCGAGACCGGCTCCAGCGGCCGCTTGCCGTCGAGCACGACGAAGTTCTCCTTCCGAAGCCCCTTGATGAAATTGCCCTTCGCGTTCGTGACGGTCACGATGATCGTGCGGGCCGGCGCGGCGTCGGGCGCCTGCGCGCGCGAGCCGGGCGGGGG
>JALZHT010000607.1 GCA_030860645.1 Acidobacteriota bacterium | reverse complement strand
CGCCTCCCGCGCAGCCGCGCCAGGCCCCGACGCCCGCGCCCCCGCAGCAGCAGGATGAGGCCCAAGACCGCCCCACCGTGACGAGGGTCGTCCGCGTGCCCGTCACCGTCACCGACAAGAAGAGCCACAAGCCCGTCACGGGGCTGACGCGCAACGACTTCATGGTCTTCGAGGACAAGAGGCCGGTGCAGTTCGACTTCCTCGGCGAGATCAAGGAACTGGAGAAGCTGCCGATCTACGTCGGCGTGCTGATGGACACCTCCGGCTCGACCTCGGGCAAACTGAAGTTCGAGAAGGAGGCCGCCATCAACTTCGTCTTCACCGTGACGCGCTCGCGCAAAGACCGCGCGGCCTTCGCTACCTTCGACGACGAGGTGAACCTGCGGCAGGACTTCACGATGAACCAAGACCTGCTCGTCAAGGCCATCGAGGGCGTCAAGCGGCCGGGCACGCAGACCGCGCTCTACGACGCCGTCTGGCTCATCTGCGACGAGAAGATGCGCGCCGTCAACAGCCCGCGCCGCGCGCTCGTCGTCATCACGGACGGCGACGACACCTACAGCCGCGCCCGCCTCGACGACGCCATCCAGATCGCGCAGCAGACCGACACTATCATCTTCGCCGTCTCGACGAAGGGCGGCTTCTCCGGCAGCGCCGTCCCCGGCGTCGAGGCCGGGACGGTCAAGGACAGCGGCGACAAGAACCTCCAGCGGCTCGCCGAGGAGACGGGCGGGCGCGCCTTCTACACCGGCGACATGCTCGCGCTCGAACGCGCCTTCAAGAGGATCGGCGAGGAACTGCGCTCGCAGTACCTCCTCACCTACAAGCCCGAGGGGCCGTTCGACGGCTCGCTCCGCAAAATCGAGGTCAAGCTCGTCAACGGCGAAGGCATGAGGGTCAACGCCAAGCGCGGCTACCGGATCGACCGCGAAGTGCCGAAGCAGTGAATCGTGAATCGAGTGTCCTTTGACGCGACCTGCGATTTACAGTCCACCGCGAGTGACGCTCGACGACGGTTCACGATTCACGATTGACGATTTACGAAAGATGAAGTTGATGTCTGGTCGTAACACTTTGACGCGCGCGCTGGCCGCGACGCTCGCCGCCCTCCTGGCGCTGGCGGGCGGCGCGGGGCTTTCGCGCGCGCAGCAGGCGCAGACGGCGCCCGCGCAAGGGCCGGGCCAGAAGCCGACGCCGGCCCGCCCCGACGAGGAGATTGACGACGACGACGTGGTGCGCGTCGAGACCGATTTGACCAACGTCCTGTTCACGGCCGTTGACCGCAACAAGCGGTTCGTGACCACGCTCAGGAAGGAAGACTTGCGCCTCCTCGAAGACGGCGTGCCGCAGGAGATCATGGTCTTCCAGCGCGAGACCGACCGCCCGCTTTCGCTCGCCATCCTGATCGACACGAGCAGCTCGCAGGAGCGGACGCTGCCCGAGGAGAAGTCGGCCGCGCAGCGCTTCGTCGACTCGGTCATCCGCCCCAGCAAGGACGAGGTCGCGGTGCTCTCATTCACCGGCGAGACGACGCTCGAACAGGGGCTGACGGGGACGGTGGCGCGCGTCCGCCAGGCCATAGACCGCGTCGAGTTCGTCCCGCCCTCGGGCTACATCGGCGGCGGGATGGTGGTCGGCGGGGGGCGCGGCACGCCGCCCATCTCCGGCGACAACCAGATGCGCTCCGGCTCGACCGCCATCTGGGACGCCGTCTGGGTCACGACCCGCGAAGTCCTCCAGGAGACCTCGGACAAGACGCGCCGCGCCATCATCCTGCTCTCCGACGGCGTCGACACCTACAGCCGCCTCAAGATGCAGGAGGCGATTGATTCGGCCCTCAAGACCGACGCGACCATCTACTCCATCGGCATCGGCGACAGCTTCAACTTCGACGGCGTCGACGAGGGCTCCCTGCGCAAGCTCTCCGAGCGCACCGGCGGCCGCGCCTTCTTCCCGCGCAATGAGGAAGACCTCCGCGTGGCCTTCGCCCAGATTCAGGACGAGTTGCGCTCGCAGTACCTGATCGCCTACTCCTCGACCAACAAGGCCAAAGACGGCAGCTTCCGCAAGGTGCAGATCGAAGTCACCAACCCCGAACTCGTCCGGCAGAACATGCGCCTCACTTACCGCCAGGGCTACTTCGCCCAGAGCGCCTCGCTGACGACGCCGAAGCGGAGTAGACAGTAAGGAAGCCCCGGAGGGGCGACGGAGTTTCGTTTAGCGTTGACCGCCGCACGAAATTCTTTCGCCCCTCCGGGGCTTCCTTGTTTTTTCTTGTGCCTTGTACCCGGGGCTACGTCCTGCCGCGGCCCCGGCGGCTTTTCCACTGTCTACTGTCTACTTCTTTGCCGTGACAGCCGCGTTTTCGCTTTGCTATACTTCCAGAGGTTTCGGGGCGCGCCTTCCCACCGGGGCGGCCGCGAATAGTAATAGTCCAGGGCGCCCGCCTTCTGCCGAGCAAAACCTGCCCCGCCACTGAGGACTCTTTCCGGGCGCCGCCCATGACTGACAAGACACGCCGCCTTCGGGCCGCGGGCGACTCTGCGCCGCCGCCGGCCCGGGAGAGAGCCATGCCCCTGTCAGAAATCTTCCCCGCGGATTGCGCCGACTCCGAGGTCGGCCTCAGCGCCTCCGTCCGCCAACTCGAAGCGCTGACGGCGCTGGCCGCCGCGCCCCGCACGGGCCGCGAGCTGGAACAGCTCTTCGCCGGCCTCGCCGACACCATCACGCACCTGACCGACTACCGCTCCTGCCTCGTCTTCCTCCTCGCGGACGAGCCGCCCCACCACCGCCGCGTCCTCTCGCACTCCTCGAACATCCCCAGGGAGTACGTCGAGCGGGCGGCGGGCCGCCCCTACCCGCGCGAGGAGATCGAGCGGCTCATCTCCCGCGGCGTGCGCATCGAGGTCGGCGGCCTCGGCTACGCCGCCTACTTCCCGCCGAGCCACTACCACCTGCTCGACGAGTTCCTGGCCGCGCGCTTCAAGGCCGACGTGCCGCGCGCGCTCCCCGAGTACGGCGCCGAGCCCTGGCACGAGGGCGACGAGCTGCTCGTCCCGCTCGTCACGCACGACGGCGAGCTGGTCGGCCTCATCGCGCTCGACGACCCGCGGTCGGGGCGCGCGCCCGACCGCCAGAGCG
>JALZHT010000053.1 GCA_030860645.1 Acidobacteriota bacterium | reverse complement strand
CTGCCGCACAGCGCCGCCTGCATCAGCAGCGGCGCGCTCGTCCCCGCCGACCACGGCCCGGCGAACGCGCCCGTGATGCCGCGCGCGGCGACCACCGCGCGCAGAAGTTCCGTCTCGAACCACTCGGCGGCGAGGTCGGCCACCGCCATCGGCCCCCAGCGCAGCAGCCGGTAGGCGTCCTTTTTGCCGAGCGCGCGAAAGTCCTTGCCGAGCTTGCCGAAGTGCCACACGTCGCCGGCCGTCGGCCGGTCAACCGACGGCGGCGTCCTGGCGACGAGCGGCGCGAGCACGCGCCCGAGGCGCGCGAAGCTCTCGCAGAATTCCGGGTAGGCTCGCGCGTCCCGGTCGGAGAGATTCTTCAGCTCGCGCGCCGTGCGCGCCGGGTCGTCGTAGATACGCAGCGAGCGCCCATCCGGGCCGGGGGCGAAGACCCGGACTTCGGGGCGGATGAAGGTCAGGCCGCGGCGCTCCAACTCCAGGTCGCGCGCGACCCGCGGCAGCAGAGGCCCCGCCGCGTGCGCGAGCGTCGAGCCGCGGAAGCCGGTCTGAAACTCCTCGGTGACGGCGGCGCCCCCGACGACCCCGCGCCTCTCCAGCACGAGCGGCCGCAGCCCCGCCTTCGCCAGATAGCAGGCGGCGACGAGGCCGTTGTGCCCGCCCCCGATGATGATTATCTTATCGCTCACGTTTACCGATTGCGGATTAGGAAACAGTTTCGAGTTTCGAGTTCCGGGTTTCGAGTTAAAAGACCATCTGTTTTCTAACTCGAAACTTTAGGGAATTATATACTTGACAAACCCATGCTCTTGATGTATCTTTAGGGCATGAAGAAGGAAGCCGACACCGCCCTTAACCTTGCGAATCTCGCTAAGTATTTTTCGGACGAAGATGTGGCCCGCGAGTTCCTAGAGTTCCGCCGCTGGCCGAACGGCCCGGTCTGCCCGCATTGTAAAGCATCGGGCGCGTACAAGCTCACCGCCAAAGAGGGCAGCAAAAGCCCGGTGCGCCCCGGCGTCTACAAGTGTAAGGCTTGCCGCAAGCAGTTCACGGTTAAGGTCGGAACCATCTTTGAAGACTCGCACATCCCGCTGTCTAAGTGGTTGCTCGCCATTCATCTGCTCTGCACTTCTAAGAAGGGCATGAGCGCGCATCAGCTTCACCGTAACTTAGGCGTCACTTACAAGTCTGCTTGGTTCATGGCTCACCGCATTCGCTTCGCCATGACGCAGGAGCCCCTAGCCTCTAAGCTCGGCGGCATTGTCGAGGCTGATGAGACTTACATCGGCGGCAAGGCTAAGAATATGCACGCCAGCGAGCGCGCGAAGAAAGTCACCGGGCGCGGCGTCAAGGATAAGGCCCCGGTCGTAACCTTAGTTGAGCGCGACGGGCGCGTGCGCTCTCAGCACATGCCGACTGTGACGCAACACAACATACTGGCCGCCCTGCGCGAGTGCGTCAGCCCGGACGCTACTATCTGCTCCGACGAGTCGGCCGTCTACAACAACACCGCCGACGAGTTCGCCGGTCACGAAGCGGTCAACCATAAGCGCGGCGAGTACGTGAGGGGCGAGGCGCACGTCAACACTAGCGAGTCTTTCCATTCGCTTCTAAAGCGCGGCGTCCACGGCATCTATCACCATTGGAGCCAACACCATCTTCACCGCTACTTGAGCGAATATGATTTCCGCTGGAATCTGCGGAAGGTTAAGGACGGCGAGCGCACGCTAGAAGCCCTCAAGGGTTTTGAGGGGAAGCGGCTGATGTATAGACAGCCTATCGGGAAGAAGAAGTAACCGGCGTTACTTCTTCTTCGCCTCTCGCTTCGCTTCGGCCTTCCGCTCAAGTTCTCTCACGGCCTCGGCGTCCGTCGCTAACAGACCATCCAGCGCCGTGTCAAAGTCTAGGGGCGCGAGCGAAACGGGCTTGCTCGCGGGGCCGGGTTTGTCCGCAGAGACGCGCCGCCCTGTCTCTTGCTTGCCTTTATCCCTCTTCATGAATACCGCCTTCCTTTCCCGACTACGTATCCCGCCGAAAAAACCGTTGCATCCGGGGCGGGACATCGGTTAAAATTCCCGCCGTTATGAATACGCGTGAATACGAACGGCTAAAACGGCAGTTCCTACAGAAGCGCGACGCGCGCATCAGCCAAGCTGAGGCGGATTACAGGCGCGATACGGAAGCCCTCGAAATTGTCTGGAAGGCCGCCCGCGAACAGCAAGGCCATCCCGCCGAAGTGCCCGCTTCTACCAAAGAGCCGCGCGCCCCTGCCGGTCGTTCGACCGGCATCCGTAAGGCCATACGGGATGCTTATTCAGAATACACAAGCGATTTTAACACAGACCAAGTTTACGACAAGGTTAAGCTGGTATATCCCGACGTAAAGCGGCAGACGGTGGCCGACGCGCTTTTGCGGATGGCTACTAAGGGCGAGATTGAACCCGTAACGCGGGGGCGCGGTCGGCGTCCTGCCGTTTACCGGCCTATTCGACGTGAGGGCGAGCAGCCTGCCCCCGTCAATCAGGAAAGCGAGGGCTTGCCGATGTAAAAACGAAAACAGCGACGGGAGTCTGTCCGGCTAGAACCGTCTCCCGTCGCTGTCCGCATTTCACTTTATGGGGGCGTGGCGAAAGTGGCAAACGCGCAAGACTAGGAATCTTGTGGCTTCAGAGCCTTGCGAGTTCGACTCTCGTCGCCCCCACCCATTTCAACTGCCCCACAGCCCCGGAGGGCCGTAGTGCAAGCGGATGATACCACCAAAAGGTATACCTGTCTACACATTAGACAGGGCCGTTTACGCGCCATTCTCCGGGTTTTTGCGGCTGTAGCAAGCCGCCGCCGCGCAACAACTTGCCCGCCAGTCTGCCCCCCTTCCTTACGTCACGCGAGGTTGCTACAAGGAATGTCCGGCCGGTCGGCAAGCCCCATCTATGGAGATGAAGTAAATGGCTGACTTGAAGTTGTTTGAGTACCAGCACAAGCAGGTGCGGACGGTCGTCATTGAAGGGCAGATTTGGTTCGTCGCCAAAGATGTCTGCGGCATCCTTGAGATTATCAACCACAAGGACGCCGTTTGGCGCTTTAATGACAAGATGAAGCGGACGGTCGGTGTTACCGACCCACTAGGCCAAGAGAAGCCGACGCTTGTTATTAGCGAAGCCGGAGTCTACAAGCTGGCTTTTCGCTCTAACAAGCCAGAGGCCGAACGCTTCACCGACTGGGTTGCGGGCGAGGTCATTCCGGAGATTCGCAAGACCGGCCGTTACGTGCGACAGCATCAGGGTGTGTTGCCGCTGGCCGCGCACGCAGACACCGAAGTCCAGAAGGACATGAGCAAGGCCGTGAACGCGCACAACTACCAACTCGGCGGCAAAGAGGCGACGATGGAGTACAACATCAAGAACGCCGTCGCTCACGCCGGACGGACGCCCGCTCAACTCATCAGGGACGGTAAGGCCGCCGGGTTAAAGTCGAAAGACCGTTCATCAGGCAAGGCCGTTCTCCGCGCTACGCAGCCCGCAAAGGCGTGCTGCATGAGCCTAGCCGACAACCTTGTAGAGCAAGGCTTTGAGGCCGAGAAGGTCTTTGAAGTGACGAAGACGGCCGAGCCTGTCTTTGACGGCATACTTGAACTCGGAGCGACGCCCGCCGAGTTGAAGAAGTAGCCCCGTGAAGAAGCGAGGCCCTGCCCGTCGTCAGCGGGGCCTCGCTTCGGTAAGGAGATGTAACAATGGCGTGTAGCGTATGCGACTCAAAAAATCACAACGTCAGGACATGCCCTTTTGATGGCCCGCGCGTGCGCGTTGCGCCGGACATTCCCGTTAGTAAGATTTGCGAATGCTGCGGCCGGTACGGGCGCAAACCCAAGAGGCATCATACGCGGGGACGGAGCAACGATACCGATTACCTAGATGTGTGCGATAAGTGCCACCTAGAGTGCTGTCACTTCGGCAACTTTCAGATTAAAGGCATTAAGCCGAGAAAGTGCTGGATTATGAATCGTGATGCTTACTGGCGTTGGTAGCTATTGCCTTACCGCCCGCGACGCCTCACCCCTTCACTCTTCGTCGCGCTCGGCAGCTTGGCGGGCAAGTCCAACTCATCATCAATCAGAGCGTCCGTGCTGACGTTCGCCGCCCGCGCGTAACTCAGGATGACCACAAGCGGCGGCTCATTCTTCCCTAACTCATAATCAGAGATACGGTGATAGGTAATCAGGTCTTCCGCCCCTAGCCGCCTAAGCATCTCGCTCTGAGATAATCCGAGGGCGAGCCTAATCTGCCGCAGCTTCCCGCCGAGACGTGCGGGCATCCTCCGCGCACCCTTGCCCATCAGGAGTTTCCTCCTGACAGGGCGGGCAGCGGCTTGCATCTATACTTGTACAAGTATAGAATCGGATTGCGTAGCAGTTTCGCCGTGAGTATGAACCTCTCATGCTCAACGGCGGCGCTCATCACTCCACTGAGGTTGAGGCCACAAGTTACGCAACCGACCGTTGCCTTTAATTTTCAAAGAATAGAACGCGCGGAATATACCACAAGGGGCCTCACTCACATGGGCATTTACGTCGCTGATTGATTAGGGGTGCGCGAAGGGTAGCGCATCCCATAGCGCGCCCCGCTATCGGCCAGAGGCGGGGCGCGTAGCACGCCCGCGTGGGAACGGAGCGGGCTGTGCGCGGGGCCGCGTACACACTCAGGCGGGCGTGTGCGCGGCCCCTTCGTGTCTGGTGCTATAATCCCCGAAGGCGAGCCGTAAGAGGCGAAGAAGACCGTGAGAAAGTAGCTTCACCATGTTTGATGAGTGGAGAGAACGCCGAAAACTTCGAGATGAGATTAGCGTCTTAGAGAAAAAGACGGCGGGGTGGGACTGGCGTTTGGATGAATGGTTTGACAAAGACTCAGAGCAGGCACAGGAGCAGGCAAACCTGCGAAAAAAACTTTACTCTCTCACACTAAGATTTGAAGCCATTGAAACAGAGAGACTGATTAAAGAGGCGGTACGTTTGGGGATTGATTTCCCTGAAAAACCCGAATGGTGGCGGAAAGCCGATGGGAAGACTTTTGAAAATTTCCGCCCTCGCCTTAATCAATACGGCAGGGTGGCTATCTCTAAGTTAATTAGAGACGAGAGAAGAAAGAATATTGAATGGTGGGTTAAGACCATCACTCCGCTACTTGGAGCATTGATAAGCCTACTTGGACTTGTAGTCGCTTTAGTATCAGTTGGCAAAAAGTAACCTACCCGCATTTGGGTTTGTGAAAGGCATAATCCCCAAACTGATTTAATCAGATTCTGCCCCAGCCGCGGTCTTTCATAATCTTCAAAGCGCCGTTGCGGCCCGAAGCGCCCATGATGCCGCCGCCGGGGTGGGTGGCCGAGCCGCACATGTAGAGGTCGCGGATCGGCGTCCGGTACTGCGCCCAGCCCGGCGCGGGCCGCAGGAAAAAGAGCTGTTCGAGCGTCAGCTCGCCCTGGAAGATGTTGCCCTCGGAGAGGCCGAACTCGCGTTCGAGGTCGAGCGGGGTGAGCACCTGCCGGCGCAGGATCAACTCGCGGAAGTTCGGCGCGTGCTCGGCGATGGTGTCCACGACCGTGTCGCCGAACTCCTCGCGGCGCTCGTCCCAGGTGCCCTCCTTCAGGTGGTAGGGCGCGTACTGCACGAAGCACGACATGACGTGCTTGCCGGGCGGGGCGACCGACGGGTCGGTGAGCGAGGGGATGACGATGTCAATGTAGGGCCGGCGCGAGAAGCGCCCGTACTTGGCGTCGTCGTAGGCGCGCTCCATGTACTCGACGCTCGGCGAGATCGAGACCGCCCCGCGCAGGTGCGCGCCCGGCCCCGGGAGCGCCGTGAAGTCGGGCAGGCCGTCGAGCGCGAGGTTCACCTTCCCCGACGAGCCGCGGAACTTGTAGCGCCTGATGTCCTCGACGAACTCGCCCGGCAGGTGCTCCTCGCCGACCATCTTCATGAACGTCAGTCGCGGGTCGACGCTCGAAGAGACGACGGCGGCCGCCAGTTCGTCGCCGTTCTCCAGCACGACCCCGCGCGCCCGCCCGTCCTTCACGACGATCTTCGCAATCGGGGCCTCGGTGCGAATCTCCGCGCCCGCCTCGCGGGCCGCGTCGGCAATCGCGCCCGAGATGGCCCCCGTCCCGCCGCGGGCGAGGCCCCACGAGCGGAAGGCCCCGTCTATCTCGCCCATGTAGTGGTGCAGGAGGACGTAAGCCGTTCCGGGCGAGCGGACGCCGAGGAAGGTGCCGATGATGCCGGAGGCCGACATCGTCGCCTTGAGCACGTCGGTCTCGAACCAGCGGTCGAGGAAGTCGACGGCGCTCATCGTCATGAGCTGCACCTGGTTGTACTTGTCCTCGGCCGAGAGGCGCTGGAAGCGCCGGCCGAGGAAGAGGAGGTCGAGCAGCCCCTTCGGGTTGAGCGAGGTGGGGTCGGGCGGCGTCATCGCCATGATCGGCTTGACGAAGCGGCCCATCTCGACCATCGCCTTGCCGTACTCGTCGTAAGCCTCGGCGTCGAGCTTCGAATGACGCGCGATCTCGCGCCGCGTCTTCGCGTGGTCGTTGACCCGCCACAGGTAGTCGCCGTTCGGCATCGGCGTAAACGTCCCGTCGAGCGGGAGGATTTCGAGGCCGTGGCGCGGCAGGTCAAGCTCGCGGATGATCTCGGGCCGCAGGAGCGACACGACGTAAGAGGCGACCGAGAACTTGAAGCCCGGGAACACCTCCTCCGTGACGGCCGCCCCGCCCAAAACGTGCCGCCGCTCCAGCACCAAAACCTTCTTGCCCGCGCGCGCCAGGTACGCGGCACACACCAGCCCGTTGTGCCCGCCGCCGATGACGATACAGTCGTACTTTTGTGCCATGTGTTAGTTAGTTCTTGACGGAAGACTTGCGATAATACTTATAATCGCTCGCCGTGACAATCACGCACTGAGAATCCCACATGCCCATCGGAACCGCCTTTCACGACCGGACGTTCCCGCTCTGCGAGAGTCTGAGCTACCGCGAGTGGTCGGGCTACTACGCCGTCAGCAGCTACGAGCCGCACCACGAGCACGAGTACAGCGCCATCCGCAACGCCGCGGCGCTCATAGACATCTCGCCGCTCTTCAAGTACCGCGTGACGGGGCGGGACGCGACCCGGCTCGTTGACCGCGTCATCACGCGCGACACGCGCAAGGTCGCGGTCGGTCAGGTCATCTACACGCCCTGGTGCGACGAGCGCGGCAAAGTCATAGACGACGGCACCGTCTCGCGCCTCGGCGAGAACCTCTACCGCTGGACGGCCGCCGACCCGAGCTTGCGCTGGTTCACGCTGAACGCCGCCGGGATGGACGTGGAGATCGAGGACATCTCCGAAGAGACGGCGGCGCTCGCGCTGCAAGGCCCCACGTCGGGCCGCCTGCTCAAGAGCCTCGTGAAAGGCTGTGACATCGAGCGCCTGAAATACTTCCGCGTCGCGTCGGGCGAGGTCGCGGGCGTCCCCGCCGACGTTTCGCGGACGGGCTACACGGGCGACCTCGGCTACGAAATCTGGATGCCTTCGGACGGGGCCGTCCGCGTCTGGGACGCGCTGATGGAGGCGGGCCGGGCCTTCGACATCCACCCGGCCGGCATGCTCGCGCTCGACGTGGCGCGCATCGAGGCGGGCCTCCTGCTCATAGACGTGGACTTCCACGGCAGCAAGAAGGCGCTCATCGAGTCGCAGAAGTACTCGCCGTTCGAGATGGGCCTCGGCCGGCTGGTGCATCTCGACAAGAATCGCTTCGTCGGGCAGGCGGCGCTCGTCGAGGAGCAGAAGCGGGGGCACGCGCGCGAGATCGTCGGGCTGGAGGTTGACTGGACGGGCGTCGAGCGTCTGTACGAGGAGGCGGGGCTGCCGCCGTCAATCTCGACCGTCGCGTCGCGCGTGGCCGTGCCCGTCTACCGCGAGGGGGCGCAGGTAGGCAAGGCGACCTCGACCACCTGGTCGCCGACGCTCAAGCGGATGATCGCGCTCGCGACCGTCCGCCGCGAGCACGCGAGGCCGGGGACGCGTCTGGAGGTGGAGGTGACGGTCGAGGCCGTCCGCCACCGCGTCGGCGCGACCGTCGTCAAGACGCCCTTCTTCAACCCGAAGCGCAAGACGGCGACGCCGGTTGTGTGAGCCGTGAATCAATCCGTCAAAGAAATCATCGAGAGCTACGACGCCGACGCGCCGCTCGCCGAGGCGTGGACGATCCCCGCCCCGTGGTACTTCGACCCGCGCGTCTACGAACTGGAGCGGCGGACGGTCTTCGCGCGCACGTGGCAGCTCGCCGGCCGCGTCGAGCAGGTCGGAGCGCCGGGTCAGTACGTCACCACGGAGGTCGCCGGCGAGCCGGTCGTCGTCGTCCGGGGAGGCGACGGAGTCCTGCGCGCCTTCTTCAACGTCTGCCGCCACCACGCGGCGGCCGTGATGACCGAGCCGGAGGGGCGTGCGCAATCCCTGCGCTGCCCGTATCACGGCTGGACTTATACGCTCGAAGGCGCTCTGCGCGGCACGCCCGACTTCGCCGGCGTCTGCGACTTTGAGCGGGGCGCGAACGGCCTCGTGCCCGTCGAGTGCGGTGCCTGGGAGAACTGGGTCTTCGTGAAGCTTGAGGGTGGCGGCCCCGCGCTCGAAGAGTTTCTCGGCAAGGATTTGATCGGGCGGGTGCGCCCGCTGAACCTCGCGGGGCTTCGTTGGATGGAGCGGCGACACTACCTCTTCGACTGCAACTGGAAGGTCTTCGTTGATAATTACCTGGACGGCGGCTATCACGTCCCCCACCTGCACAAGGGGCTTGACAGCGTCCTCGACTACTCGAACTACACGATTGAAAACGGCGAGCGGTTCTGCCTGCAATCAAGCCCCCTCGTGAGCGAGGGGGCCGAGAGGGAGACCGGCGAGGTGCGCCGCGGGCGGCGGGCGCTCTACTACTGGATTCACCCGAACTTCATGGTCAACTGGTACGAGGGCGTGATGGACACGAACCTCGTCCTGCCGCGCGGCGTCGCCCGGACGGAAGTCGTCTTCGATTTTTACTTCGCGGACGTGTCGGACGCGGCGCGCGCGCGCAACCGCGCGAGCATCGCCGTGGGCCAGCGGATACAGGACGAAGACACGGCGATCTGCAAGTCGGTGCAGCGCGGCCTGGTCTCACGCGCCTACCGGGCCGGCCGCCTCTCCGTCCGTCGTGAAGCCGGCGAGCACCTCTTCCACAAGCTACTTTACGCAGACCTCAAGGCGGGCCTCGAATAAGAGAGCCGCCCGTCAGCCGGACGGGCGGCTCTCACATCCCACCTGTTTCTAACCCGCCTTCGCCAGCAGACAGTAAAAAAATTCCCCTCAAAGCGTCCGAGCGGCGGCGTCGGCAGACTTAGTGCGAAAGCCTCTTGGCTACTGACACTGTCTACCCTTCAGGAGCACGTCGTGATCGTGCTGTGGCATTGGGAGTCGCGGTCGAGCCAGCTCACAATCGCAAATCAAAAATCGCAAATCAAAAATCTCTTCACCCGCCGACCGGCTCGCCCTCGTCGCGCCGGTGCAGGTTGCTGTGTTTGTAGCTGTAGACGAAGTAGATGATCAGCCCGGCGAGGAGCCAGAGCAGGAAGCGTATCCAGTTGGTGATGCCCAGCTCGGTCATCAGGTAGCCGCACGTCAGGAGCCCCATGACGGGGATGAGCGAGAGCCGGTGGACGAAGCAGAGCACGGCGAGCGCCCCCGAGGCGACGATGTAGATGAGCATCGGTATCTCGTGCTTGAAGACCTCCCACCCGCTCACCGCCTGCCCGTCCACCACGTCCGTGAAGCGGAAGTAGTTCGCCAGCGCCTCGCGGTAGAAGACGAGGAAGAAGAGCCACGCGCCGACGTAGAGCGCCGGGACGATGTAGCGCGAGTTTATGTAGGGCACGAAGCGCCCGCCCTTGTTGCCCGTCAAAATCAGCACGCCGCCCGAGACGAGCACGAAGGCGAAGAGCGTCCCGATGCTCGTCAAATCCGTCACCTCCGTCAGGTTCATAAACAGCGACGGGATGGCGACGACGAGGCCGGTGATGAGGGTGGCGAACCACGGCGTCTTAAACCGCGGGTGGATGTCGGAGAAGATCGGCGGGAGCAGGCCGTCGCGCGACATCGCCATCCAGATGCGCGGCTGCCCGAGCTGGAAGACCAGGAGCACGGTCGCCAGCGCGATGACGGCCGAGACGGCGACGATGCCCGCCATCCACGGCACGTTCGCCTCCTCGGGGCCGAAGACGTAGGCCAGCGGGTCGCCGACCGCCAGCCGCCGGTAGTTGACGATCCCCGTCAGCACCAGCGCGATCAGGATGTAGAGCACCGTGCAGATGATGAGCGAGAAGATCATGCCGAGCGGCAAGTCGCGCTGCGGGTTCTTGCACTCCTCGGCCGTGGTCGTGATGGCGTCGAACCCGATGTAGGCGAAGAAGACCGCCGAGACGCCCTGGAGGACGCCGCCGATGCCGTTGGGCGCGAACGGAGACCAGTTGTCCGTGCTGACGTAGAACGCGCCGACGACGATGACCATCAGCACGACCGTCACCTTCAGCGCCACCATCGCGTTCGACGCCCGCTTCGACTCGCGGATGCCGACGTAGACGAGCACCGTCACGAGCAAGACGATGACGAGCGCCGGCAGGTCGCAGACGAGCGGCAGGCCGGCGACGCGCGGCGCGCCCGTCCACGCCGCGTGCGCCGTGCGCATCCCGTCGGTGATCTCGGCCACCTTCCCCTCGGCCGTGAGCTGGTTGAGCGCCTCGAAGCCGCGCGAGGCGGAGAGGAAGTCCATCGTCAGGTAGGCCGGGACGTGGATGCCGTCGGTGATGCCGAGCGACTCGACGCGGATGTTCGAGAGCAGGCCCGTGAAGTAGTCGCTCCACGAGATGGCGACGGCGATGTTGCCGATGGCGTACTCGATGAGCAAATCCCAGCCGATGATCCAGGCGATGAGTTCGCCGAACGAGGCGTAGGCGTAGGTGTAGGCCGAGCCGGCGACCGGAATCTGCGAGGCGAACTCGGCGTAGCAGAGGGCGGAGAAGGCGCAGGCGATGGCCGTGAAGACGAAGAGGAAGGCGACGGCCGGGCCGCCGCTGGCCGAGGCGTTGCCGATGGTCGAGAAGATGCCGGCCCCGATGATGGCGGCGATGCCGAGCGAGGTCAGGTCGACGACGCCGAGCGTTTTCCGGAGGTGCGGGTGCTTTTCTTCGAGCTCGCCGTGGTCGCCGTAGCCGAGCGCGGCGTCCCGCTGAATCTGTTCGATGGGTTTGCGGCGGAGCAGGTTCGAGAAGCTCATCGTCACACAGTCCGAGGCTGTCAGTCTGGTAGAGCTTGGCCCGCGTTGGAAGATTCGGGAATGTGACCCGGCCGGCGGAGTTTGGCATCAAGTAAAGGCAAAAGGCAAGAAGGAAAAAAAGGGCGCCGGGTGCCGGGT
>JALZHT010000606.1 GCA_030860645.1 Acidobacteriota bacterium | reverse complement strand
CCTCGGTCTTCTTCGCGGCCTCGGGCGCGGCGGCGCGGTCGAGCGCGGCCTGCGAGACGAGCGCGTCGGCCGCCTCCATCTTGAAGAGGTAGTTGCGCGGGTAGGCCGCGGCCAGCTCGGCCGCGTAGCGGTGCGCGTCGCGGAACCGGCCCTCGCGCTTGAGCAGCGCGATGAGCAGGACGCGGGCGTCGTCGCGCGCCCACACGCCCTCGCGCGCCACCTGTTCGAGCGTCGCCAGGCCCCGTTTCTTCGACCCGCGGTAGCCGCCGACGGCCGCCACAATCTTCACCGGCAGCGGCAGCCCGCCGACGACGTAGTCGTACATCCCGATGGTGATCTTCGCGTCGTGGAAGGTCGGGTCGAGCTTGACGACCTGGCGGTGGCGCTTGACCGAGTCCGACCCGTTGCCGAGCGCCGACATGAAGCTGCGCTCGACCATCGCGGCCCACGCCGCCTTCAGCCCCTCGACCGCGCCGAGGTAGTAGAGAGCCTCGGCGTCGTCCGGGTTCCGGCCGAGCCGCGCCTCGCAGAGCGCCTTCGCCTGCCGCGTCAGCTCGCGGAACTCGGCGGCCGTCTTCGGGTCGGCCTTGTCGTCCTTCTCCTTGTAGAAGCCCTCGGTGTTGTAGAGCGAGGCCTGCAAGCGGCGCGACTCGTTGAGCGTCCGGAGCCAGAGCGCGGCGGCGAGGAACTGCGGCCCGGCCGGGTGTTCGGGGAACGCCTTCGCCATCTCGCGGAAGCGCGTTTGCGCGCCCGCGTAGTCGAGGTTGTAGAGCGCCTCGAAGCCCTCCTTGCGCAGCGCGTCGAAGCGCGCGCGGTCGAAGGCCCGCGCGCCCGCCGCCTTCTCCGCCGCGCCCGGCCCCGGGGGCTGCGCCAGCGTCGGGGAGGCGGCCGCCGCGAGCGCGGCGATACAAAGCACCAAATGTCCCGCGATCTTTCGGAGTCTCATCGTCAATCCTTTTCGTAATGCCTTACTGCTTCCGGGGCTTCGCCCGGCATTCGAGGCCGACCAGGTAAGGGCGGCCGCCCACCTCGACGTACCTTTTCACCCTGACGGTGTCCGCGCCGTCGTAAGTCACCTCCGCGAGCGCCGCGCCCTCGCCGCTCACAGCACTCCGGCGCGGCTCCGGCGCGACGAGGATGCCGAGGAGCATCGAATCGGCGGAGTCCGAGGAAGCCATCATCTCGTCCGTGTAGTAGACGCTCGCCGTGATGAAGAGATCGCCGCCCGGGAACGGATAGGTCTTCGTCGTCAACTGCTCCTCGCCCACCACCGTCCGGAATTCGGGGAAGGTGACCTGCGTGTCGAGGATGGCTTTCTCGTCCACGCGGCCGGGGGCGTCAAGAGCCTTCCGCGCCTGCTCAACGTCAACGACGTAAACGTGACAGGCGTCGGCCCGCGCCTGGGCGTGTGCCGCGCCGCACAGCGCCAACAGCGCGGCGACCGCCAGCCTTCGAATCCGCCTCGGAATCACGACCAATCCCCTCACCCGCCGAATGCTTCCAGATACTTCACGCCCGCGCCCGTGTTGAAGAGGACGACGCGCTCTTCGGGCCGCACCTCGCCGCGCGCGAGCAACTTCCTGAGCGCCGGCAGACAGGCCGCGCCTTCGGGCGCGACGAACAGCCCCTCGGCCGCCCCGATCTCGCCGACCGCCGCCAGCAACTCCTCGTCGCTCACGGCCACGGCCGCCCCCTTTGATGCGCGCAGCGCGTCGAGGATTAAAAAATCCCCGACGGCCTTCGGCACCCTCAAACCCGAGGCGACCGTCGCGGCGTCCGCGAACTCGTCCGCCGCCCGCTTCCCCTCCCCGAAGGCGCGGACGACGGGCGCGCAGCCCGCCGCCTGGACGGAGACCATCCGCGGGCGCTTCCCGCCGATCCAGCCCATCTGCTCCATCTCGTCGAACGCCTTCCACATGCCAACCAGCCCCGTGCCGCCGCCCGTCGGGTAGACGATCACGTCGGGCAGCTCCCACCCGAGTTGTTCGGCCAGCTCGTACCCGAGCGTCTTCTTGCCCTCGACCCGGTACGGCTCCTTCAGGGTCGAAACGTCGAACCAGCCCTCGGCCCCTTTGCGCCGCGCGACCTCCGCGCCGCAGTCCGTGATGAGGCCGTCCACGAGCGTGACGTGCGCGCCCGTCCGTTCGCACTCGACGACGTTGGCGCGCGGCGTGTCGCGCGGCATGAAGATGTGCGCTTCGAGGCCGGCGCGTGCCGCGTAAGCCGCCAGCGCGCCCGCGGCGTTCCCCGCCGAGGGGACGGCCAGCTTCGTCGCCCCCAACTCCTTCGCCATCGAGACCGCCGCCGACATCCCGCGCGCTTTAAAACTCTGCGTCGGGTTCTGCGACTCGTCCTTAATGAAGAGTTCTTTCATCCCCAGCCGCGCGCCCAGACGCCCGGCGCGCAGGAGCGGCGTCCAGCCCTCGCCGAGCGAGACGACGTTCTCCTCGCGCTCGACCGGCAGCACCTCGCGGTAGCGCCACAGGTCGGGCCGCCGCCCCGCCAAGCTCTCCCTTGTCAAACTGCGCGCCGCACGCCCCAGGTCGTAGCGCACCAGCAGCGGCTTGCCGCACGCGACGCACAGGTTGTGCAACCGCCGTGCCTCGTGCCGGAGGCCGCACGCCGCGCATTCGAGATGTGTCACGAACATCGTCCGCCGCCCCTCCCGGGAAAGCCCTGCCTGGCCGAAAGCCGCCGAAAATCCGCCGGGAAGAGAGAATTCTGCCCCCTCCCCGGCGCGGCGCGCGGGCTTCCGCCGGCCCCTCCCCGCCCCGGCCCCGCCCGCCCTAAGTTTCTCACACCGCCGGGCCGCGCGTCAGTTGGAGCGCCTATGTTGCACCCGCGGACGGCGGGTGTTAGAGTCGGGGAAATTTTTGATTTTAGATTTGCGATTGCCGATTTAACTGTCGGCCGACAGTCGCCAGCCGCGGCCGAGGTCTTCGCCGCCGGCTGCCGGCGGAAAACCAACGACTCCCAACCGCAAATCGGAAATCAAAAATCGCAAATCCTTTGATGTCTATCCGTCTCATCGGGCTTGATCTCGACGGCACACTTTTGAACTCGCGCGGGGAGTTGAGCGCGCGCAACCGCGCGGCCGTGGGGCGGGCGCGCGCGCGCGGCGTGAGGGTGGCGCTCGTCACGGGC
>JALZHT010000605.1 GCA_030860645.1 Acidobacteriota bacterium | reverse complement strand
GCGTGGGGCTGGCTCATGTGAAGGCGGTCGAGCGCCTGCTGGCGGGCGCGCGGGGCGGGCGCGTGGCCGAGTTGCCGGGAGGGGGGCGCGTCGAGCGCCGCCGCGGCCTCCTCCTGTTCCACAGCCCGGACAGAGACTCCCAGCCGTGACGAGCCAAAGGACGGCGCGTGGGTGTCTGCTCGCCACGGCGTCTACCGCCGGCCGTAGGATTGGGGGGTTGCGGATTGAAAGCACGTCGTCTTTCAAATCCCCGATCCGCAAATCCCCAATCCCAATACCGGACAGGCGTTTTTATTTTCGGGAAAGTCGTTGAAAAAGGGCGGGCCGAAACTTACAATCGAAGGCGCGAAGGGGCCGCTGCACGCCCCTTGCAAGGCGGCGGGAAGGCACAACTTGGAGTGGCCGGGGGGCATCCAATTCGGGCCGGTCGCCGGATAAATTCGTATCCGCTCCCCGCGGGGCGGCGGCCGGGGCCGGAGGCGAGTCGGGGGCGCGGGGGAGCGACAAAAGACGCCGAGTTGGGTTATCATCGGCGTCGGAGGGCGAGAAGATTTTGAGTTCCACGGCAAGACAACTGATTTTCTGGGTGCTCATCCTGGTCGGGGCCGTCATGCTCTACCAGTTCGTCGTCAACAAGGACGGCCGCGGCGCGAAGCCGCTGCCCTACGGCGAGCTGGTCGAGAAGATTCGCAACGGGCAGGTCGACGAGCTGACCATCAAGGCGTCCGAGGTCGTCTCGAAGACGAAGGACAAGCAGGAGTTCCGCACGCCCATCGAGGGCGACGCGATCAAGGCCGACCTGGCGAAACTCGCCGTCGAGCAGGATCAGAACGGCATCCCGCACGTGCAGTCGAAGAACGTCAACGTCGAGCAGGCGTCGGGCGGCATCCTGTGGTCAATCCTCGCGTGGTGGGGGCCGGTGCTCCTCCTCGTCGGCTTCTGGATTTTCATGCTCCGGCAGATGCAGTCGGGCGGCAACAAGGCGCTCTCCTTCGGCAAGTCGCGCGCGAAGCTCCTGAACAACCAGCAGAAGCGCGTCACCTTCAAGGACGTGGCCGGCGTTGACGAGGCGAAGGAAGAGCTTCAGGAGATCATCGAGTTCCTCAAGGAGCCGCAGAAGTTCCAGAAGCTCGGCGGGCGCATCCCCAAAGGCGTTTTGATGATGGGGCCGCCGGGCACGGGCAAGACCCTCCTGGCGCGCGCCGTCGCCGGCGAGGCCAACGTCCCCTTCTTCTCGATTTCCGGCTCCGACTTCGTCGAGATGTTCGTCGGCGTCGGCGCCTCGCGCGTGCGCGACCTCTTCGAGCAGGGCAAGAAGAACGCGCCCTGCATCATCTTCATAGACGAGATTGACGCCGTCGGCCGCCACCGCGGCGCTGGATTAGGCGGCGGGCACGACGAGCGCGAGCAGACCTTGAACCAGCTCCTCGTCGAGATGGACGGCTTCGAGTCGAACGACGGCGTGATTTTGATGGCCTCGACGAACCGGCCCGACGTGCTCGACCCGGCGCTGCTGCGGCCGGGCCGCTTCGACCGCCGCGTCGTCGTCTCGCGCCCCGACGTGCGGGGCCGCGAGGGCATCCTCAAAGTCCACACGCGCAAGATTCCGCTGGGCGAGGACGTGGACATCTCGGTCATCGCGCGCGGCACGCCGGGCTTCACCGGGGCCGACCTCGCCAACCTCGTCAACGAGGCGGCCTTGAACGCGGCGCGCTACAACCAGAAGATCGTCCGCATGAACGACTTCGAGCTGGCGAAGGACAAGGTCTTGATGGGGGCCGAGCGCAAGTCGATGGTCATCACCAACGAGGAGAAGCGCGTCACGGCCTACCACGAGGCCGGGCACACGCTCGTCGGCCTGAAGGTGCCGAACGCCGACCCCGTCCACAAGGTGACGATCATCCCGCGCGGGATGGCGCTGGGCGTCACGCAGCAGTTGCCCGAGGGCGACCGCCACAACTACTCGAAGGAGTACCTGCTCGGCCAGATCGCCATCCTGATGGGCGGTCGCATCGCCGAGGACACCTTCCTCGGCAGCATCACGACGGGCGCGTCGAACGACATCGAGCGCGCGACGGAGCTGGCCCGCGCGATGGTCTGCGAGTACGGCATGAGCGACCTCGGGCCGCTGACCTTCGGCAAGAAGGAGGAGCAGATTTTCCTCGGCCGCGAGATCGCGCAGCACCGCGACTACTCGGAGGACACGGCCATCAAGATTGACCAGGAGGTCAAGAAGATCGTCGGCCAGCAGTACGCGCGCGCGAAGAACATCATCGAGGAGAACCGCGACGTGATGGTGCGCCTCTCCGAGACGTTGCTGGAGCGCGAGACGCTCGACGGCGTCCAGATCCGCCGCATCGTGGCGGGCCTGCCGCTCGACGACGACCGTCCCTCGACGAAGGACGACGAGGGCCGCCCGCAACTCAAGGAGCCGGCGACCAACCCGCTCAAGCCGATCCTGCCGCCCATCACGGGCAGCAACCCGGCGACGGCCTAAGGCGCGAGCCACAAGGCAGCAAACAGAAGGCGGAGGTGAAGAGTTCTGCACCTCCGCCTTTCTCTTTTCACATCACAACTCTTTACCCTCCGCCACACGAATTTCAAATAAACTCCCGCGGAAGCCCCCCGCCGCTTCCATCGGCGCGCGGCAATCTGCTATAGAAAGTCAACGTGATCGTCGCCATCACCAGGGAGCCGGCGCAGAGCCTCGGCGAGTGCGAGCTGACTTACGTCGGGCGGCAGCCGATTGACACGGAGCGCGCCGCCTCGCAGCACGGCGAATACCGCCGGGCGCTCGCGGCCTGCGGCGCGCGGGTCGTCGTGCTGCCCGCGGTCGAGGCGCTGCCGGACAGCGTCTTCGTCGAGGACACGGCCGTGGTGCTCGACGAGCTCGCGGTCATCGCGCGGCCCGGCGCGGAATCGCGCCGCGGGGAGACGGCGTCGGTCGCGGCGGCGCTCGGGGAGCACAGGGAGCTCGCATGCATCCGCGCGCCCGGCACGCTCGACGGCGGCGACGTGCTCAAGATCGGCGACACGGTCTTCGTCGGCCGGGGCGGCCGCACCAACGACGAGGGCATCCGGCAGCTCGCCGCGCACCTGCCCGGCGCGACCGTGGTCCCGGTGCCGGTCACCAGGGTGCTGCAC
>JALZHT010000604.1 GCA_030860645.1 Acidobacteriota bacterium | reverse complement strand
CTCCTCCTCCGCGCCCGGCTCGCGCGCCGCCGCGCGCGCGGCCCGCACCCCCTCGGCGAAGCGCGCCACCTCCTCCCTGAGCGGCGACAGGGCGACGACCGGGTGGTCTACGGAGACGACGAGGGCCGTCGCGCCGTAGATGGTGTCTATCCGCGTCGTGAAGACGCGCACGCGCGCGTCCGCGCCCTTGACGGGGAACTCGACGTAGGCCCCTGTGCTCTTGCCGATCCAGTTGCGCTGCATCGTCAACACGCGCTCGGGCCAGCCCCCTTCGATCTCGCGCATGTCTTCGAGCAGTTGCTCGGCGTAATTCGTGATGCGCAAAAACCACTGCTCGATGTCGCGCTTCTCGACGGCCGCGCCGCAGCGCCAGCAGACGCCGCCCGACGACTGCTCGTTCGAGAGCACCGTCCCCTCCTGCGGGCACCAGTTGACGGGCGAGACTTTTTTATAGGCCAGCCCACGCTCCAGCATCTTCAGGAAGAACCACTGATCCCACTTGTAGTCGTCGGGGCGGTGGGCGGCGATCTCGCGCCGCCAGTCGAAGCTGAAGCCCATGCGCTTGAACTGGCCGCGCATGTGCTCGATGTTCTGCTCCGTCCAGTCGCGGGGCATCACGCCGCGCTTGATGGCGGCCTGCTCGGCGGGCTGGCCGAAGCTGTCCCAGCCCATCGGGTGCAGGACGTTGAAGCCTTGCAGGCGCTTGAACCAGGAGAGCGCGTCGCCGATGGCGTAGTTGCGCACGTGCCCCATGTGCAGGAAGCCGGAAGGGTAGGGGAGCATCTCCAAACAGTAGAAACGCTTCGCGCGCGCCGGGTCAGGCGCGACCTCGAACGCGTCCGACTCCTCCCAGAACTTCTGCCACTTCTCCTCGATCTTCTCGGGAAAATACTTTTCGTCCATCACACTTTTCAGCCCTTCCTTACCTTACGGTAAACGACCGTCCCCGGCCTGCTCAAGCACGCACGAAGACTCGACTTATTCTCTTGTCTGTTCAGGATTCGCCGGAGTGTCGCCGCACCGCCCGCCGCGCGCACTACTCACGCGCGGTCGCCGCGCCGCGGCACCGTAAGGAGGGGTTTTACCGGATGGTCAAAACGCTTCATGCTCGAACTTAATGCTCCCCGACTCGGAAAGGTTGCGGTATGTTAGCCCGAAGCGGCTCTTTTTGTCGAATCCCGGCGGCGGCCTGGTTTGACGGCCGGCGGTTGCAACTTCGCCGCGGGAGCACCTCCTGGCAGTACCGGGGTGATAAACCGAGGGCGACGGGGCGCTCAATGCTCAGCGAGAGGTTCAAATGAGGACGCTGCCCGCATCCCTCATGCCTGCGCGGAGGGGGCGGCCGGGCCGTCGAGGTACGAGCGCAGCGCGGCGAGGTTGCGGGCGTCGTCGCCGAGTTCGTCCTGCGGGGTCTCCAGCAGGAAGGCGGCGTGGGCGAGGCGGGGGTGGGAGGCGACGCGCTGCAAGGCTTCCGCGCCGATGTGGCCGAGGCCGAGGTGGTAGTGGCGGTCGACGCGGGAGTTGTAGGCGGCCTTCGAGTCATTGAAGTGGACGGCGCGGACGTTGGCGAGGCCGGCGTTGGCGTCGAGCGAGTCGAGGGCGGCGGCGAGGCCGTCTTCGTCGCGGAGGTCGTAGCCGGCGGTGAAGGCGTGGGCCGTGTCGAGGCAGACGCCGAGATTTAAGTCAGGGCATCGGGCGATGAGTTCGCGGAGGTGCTCGAAGCGGTGGCCGATGCACTCGCCCTGCCCGGCGGTGTTCTCCAGGAGGATGCGGAAGTCCCCCAACTCAAGGCCGTCGCAGGCCGCCTTCAGACTCCCGGCGCAGGTGCGCAGCGCGTCCGATTCGCACGCGCCGCGGGCGCTGCCGGGGTGGACGACGAGGTAGTCCGCGCCGAGCGTCAGCCCGCGCTCGACCTCCTCGCGGAACGAGGCGACGGACTTCCCGCGGACGGTTTCGTCGGCGGCCGCGAGGTTGATGAGGTAGTTGGCGTGGATGACGACGGGGTCAATGCCACTCTCACGCCGCACGCGCTTGAACGTCTCGACCTCTTCCGCCGTGAGCGGGCGCGCCTGCCACCCGCGCGGGTTGCGCGAGAAGATTTGCACCGCGTCACAGCCGAGCGCCCGCGCCTTCAACAGCGCGTTCTGCAACCCGCCCGCAATCGGCGCGTGAAAACCGATCTTCGGCCGCCCGGGTTGACTCATCTCTTTTCGACTTCTTCCATCACGCGCAGGATGTTGCCGCCGAGAATCTTCTCGATGTCTTCCTCGCCGTAGCCGCGCCGCCGCAGTTCGGCCGTGAGGTTGGGGAATTGGGCCACCGACGAGAGGTCGGCGGGGACGGCCTGGATGCCGTCGAAGTCGGAGCCGAGGCCGACGTGTTCGACGCCGACGAGGCGGACGATGTGGTCTATGTGGTCGGCGACGCGGGCGGCCGTGACGGGCGGGAGCCGGCGCGCGTACTCGCGCTCGCGGACGCGGTCGCGGGCGATGCGCTTGATGGAGCCGCGCCCCACGGCCTTCTGCCCGGCCTCGTTGACGAGCGCGGCGATCTCGGCGTCAACGCGGTCTTTGCGCTCGCGCCACCCCGGCTCGACGAAGGCCGGGTAGAAGACGACGCAGACGACGCCGCCCGTGCGCGCGACGGCGCGGATCATGTCGTCCGTGAGGTTGCGCGGCTCGGGGACAATCGCCCGCGCGTTCGAGTGGGTGGCGATGACGGGTTCCGACGAAGTCTCGACGATGTCCCAGAAGGTCTGGTCGGAGACGTGCGAGACATCTACCATCATGCCGAGGCGGTTCATCTCGCGGACGACCTCGCGGCCGAACTCCGACAGCCCGCGCGCGCGGCCCGCGGCGTCGCCCGACGAGCCGGCCCACGGCAGGCTGAAAGTCCACGTCGGCGACATGTAGCGCACGCCCAACTCGTAGTAGCGCCCGACGTTCTCCAGCTTCTCGTCAATCGCGTAGCCGCCTTCAAGCCCCATCAGCGCGGCGAGCTTGCCCTCCCGGGCGGCGCGGCGGATGTCGGCGGCCGTGGCGGCGAGCGTCCACAAATCGGGCCGCTTCTCGGCGAGCGCGCGGACGGCGGCGATCTGCTCGTCGGCCCGCCCGACCGCGCGCGCTCCGCCCACGCCGAAGAACTGC
>JALZHT010000004.1 GCA_030860645.1 Acidobacteriota bacterium | reverse complement strand
GCCGTAGTGCCCGTGCCGCTCGACCCGCCGCGCCGGTCTCGTAAGACGGGCATACGAAGGCGCGGACAGGCGCGGGCAAAGCAATCACGCCCCCGCGCCGGAGGGCGCGCGGGCGGCGAGTAGACACACTACGGCCAGGGGGTCGCTAGATCAGGAGTGCGAGGTGACGGATGTAAGTGGGTTGGGAGTCTTGCGGGTGGGCGCGCGCCAGGCGCAGACGTAACTCAGAATCCGGCACCGGCGACGGCGGTCTGACGCCGGCGGGTTGCGAAGAGACGGCGGCGAGCGGCTGGGTGCGGAGGCTGACCGTCTGGCCCGTGGGTGCGGGCTGCGGGCAGTTCAGCGTGCAGCACGTCTGCGCGGCGACTTGTCCGGGCGTCCCCTCCGGCGCGCGGGCCGTCTCACAGCAGCCCGGCATGCCGCACCCTTCGTCGGCGGGGTGCATGGAGAAGCCCGCCAGCGCGTTAACGCTGAGGGTCGCGACGAGGACGAATGCTGTCAGCCACTTTGCCATCGCTAATCGGAGTTTGATGACTATATTTAGCGAACCGGCCGCCTGTCAAGCACCTTCCCGGCAGAAAGGAGCCACAAAACGGCTCGGCGGAGGCTACCGGAGAGGGCTTTAGGATGCCTGCCCTTCCCCGCCCCCCCGGCGGCTAAGGCAGCGGCGCCCCGACGCCAGCGGCGCGCAGGGCCGCCTCGTCGACCCCGCGCCCCGCGCAGCAGTCGGCGAGTTTGCCGTCAACCGCCACCGCCGGGACGCTGCGGACGCCGTACCGCTCGGCCTTCTCTGCCACCTCCGGCCGGTGCATGTCTAAGACTTCGACTTCGCAACACGGGCCTGCGATTCGGTTGACCGTCTGGACGGCGCTTTCGCACGCCGGGCAGCCGGCGCTGAAGATTTCGATTTTGCGCTTGTCAGTCACCGCCAATTCCCCCTTGAGAGGCATTGTAAACCCTGTAGTCGTCTACAGTGTCAAGCACGAATTATGCCCCACGACTCGCCCATCTGCGCCTGCCCCACGACCGTCCACGCGAGCGACGCGAGCAATAAAACTACCCTGGTCGTCTGTAGCCACCGGCGCTCAAGCCAAGTGATAGGGGTTAGATATTCGTAAAGCTGCTCCGACGTGGAGTACACGGCCACGGCTGCCACGACGGCAGCGAACAGGAGCTTGAAGACCCGCCCGATGTAGTCGTGCGCGTCGTCCGAGCCTTTGAAGACGAGCGGGTTGACGCCCGTCCGCTTCCACACCACGAAGGAGCGCCAGAAGAAGGCCGCGAAGAAGTACGCGGCCAGGTAGGCGGGGAGGAAATACTTCAGCAGGCGTTCCATCACCCGTCACTCAGGGTCAGCTTTGATTAAAGCCGTCTAAGCTACTCCCAGCCTCGCGCGGTGAGTACATGATGACGATGACGCCGGCGACGCACAGCGCCGCGCCTATTACGTCCCAGCGATCCGGGCGCTGCTTGTATATCCACCACCCCCAAAGCACTGACATCACGACGAACACTCCGCCGTAGGCCGCGTAGACGCGCCCGAAATTTGCCGGCTGGAGCGTGGGCACCACCCCGTAACCGACGAGCACCAGCGCGCCGAGTGCGCCCACCCACCAGGCCCACCGCTCGCGCAGCCAGAGCCACATCAGCTAGCCGCCGCCGATCTCCATCAGCCCGGCCAGCAGGAAGAAAAGCACGGAACGCGCAAGCATCCTATACCTTCCAATTGATGACGCCGCCGAGGAGGCCGCTGACCTCTTCGCGGACGAAAGCCTTCACCCCTTCGCGCCCGGTCAGTCGCAGCCAGACGGGGCCGCCTTCCGGCTCCACCTCCAGCACAAAGCCCAAGAACGGGCAGCAGAGCCTCTCAAGCGAGATGAACTCCGCCGTCTTGGCAATCAAGTCCTCCTCGCCGGGCAAGCGAAATGCATAACCGTCGGGCAACTCCGAGATTTCCGTCACCGCGCGGAACACTTCTCGGCCGGCGGCTATGTGCTGATCTCTCCGGCCCGGTTCAATCGCACTCATGTCACAGGCTATGGGTGATTCTTTCGGGGCGTGATTGTTATTCGCCATAATTCTTCCAGCTCAAATACGAGCGGCACGGCGGGGGTGGTCCGGGGGCGTCAGCGGCACGACCCGTCATCACAGCATGTCTCTCCGCGCAGAGCTTCCACACCTTCTTTCGCTATGATCGGCACCATCACGAGAGCCGCTATGGGGTCGGCCCACCACCAGCCGAGGAGCGCGTTGAGCAGCAGGCCCCCGAGCAGGATGGCTGAGAGGTAAGCGCAGATGTCCGTCTGCCGCGAGTCGGCTTCGAGCGCCCGGCTGTTGATCTGCGCGGCGACGCGGCGCTTGGCCCGCGCGAGCAGGGGCATCACGACGAGCGAGAGCGCGGCCAGCCCAATGCCGACGTAGCTCTCCTCGGGAGGCTCGCCGTAGAGCAGCGACTTCCCGGCGTCGAAGGCCACGTAGCCGGCCAGCAGGAGGAAACTCGCGCCGACGAGCTTCAGCGCAATCTTCTCGCGCCGCTCCGCATCCTCGTCCGACCGCAGACGCCAGAGCAGCGCCGCGCCCGACGTGGACTCGATCAGAGAGTCGAAGCCGAAGCCGACGAGCGCGGCGCTCCCCGCGGCCAGCCCCGCGCCGACGGCGACGACCGCTTCGAGGAGGTTCCAGCCGACGGTCAGGTATTCGAGACGGCGGCCGCGCCTGATGAGGCCGGCGCGCTCGACGTCCGCGTTTTGAATCGCTTGTGCGCTCACTTCTCCAAAGCCTTCCTTAGCGGTGATATTAGCGTGCGCTCGTAAAACCTGCGGACGTAGAAGCCGAACAGCTTACCGAGGAGGAGGTTGAAAAACCCCCTCGGTCTTGCGTCTACGGCCCACCTGTAGAGTGTGCCTTCGGGCACCACCTCGAACCGCAGCGTCTCCCTCTCGCTCCCGAGTTCTTCCGAGGAGTTGTCGGCGTCGTAGCCCGCCGGCGGACTGAGCCGGATGTTCATGAGGCCACGCCCCCGGCGGCCCATCAGCTCGAAGTCACCCTCCAGCACGGCCGTCGCGTCCGTCCGGCTGACCACCCTGATGGACTTGACCATTTCGGGGAACAGCTTCGGCCAGCCCTCGAAATCGGTCATCACCTCGTAGACTTTCTCCCGCGGCGCGCGGACGACCCACGCCCCCCGCCAGCGCGCGGGCCTCACGGCCGCCCCTCCCCTCCGGTAGTTTCTGGCTTGTGCATGCCGCCCTTCCGCACTTTGATGAAGTTGACCCGCCGGCCCTTCTTAACGCTGACCACCCTCCCCTTCTCTTCGTAACGCAGCTCGCCGCGCTCGACCGCGGCCTCGGTCTCACCCCCCTCGGCGACGCGGAACAGGTAGCGCCCCGGCTTATAGACGGTGAGCAGCCCAGGTGGCGCGTGAACGACCAGCGCGGTGCCCCCTTCGAGCGAGCGGCTGACGACGATCACTTCGCCGCGCTCCACGTCGAAGTGCATCCTGTCGAGCGCCGACTCGTAAACGCGCACGGCCGAGTCGGCGGAGACCATCATGTATGAGTCCGGGTTGAGCACCCATGTGACGCGGCCCCCCTTGCTCGTGTACACGAGATCGCCGTCGTGAAGCCTCTCGCCCGACCGGAGCTGTTCGACGCCCTCCCCCTTCTCGTGACAGTGGTAGACGACCTCACCCTCGACGCCGGTGACTAGCCCGGCCCGCGCCGACACGACCCTCTCCTGCGGCAGCGCCGGCTGGGCGCATAGAGTCAGCAGGAGAGCCGAGGTGACGAGCACACCCATGACCCCGGCCGCCGTCGGCCGCCCTTTCGACGGTGAGAAGTAGCTGACGCACGCCGGACGCACCATCACTTCCTCAATTCTTCGTCAATGAGGGCTCTCAGGTGTGGTTCGCCGAACCGCATCAGCATCCGCCCGTTGACGAAGAAGGTCGGCGTCTTCGACACGCCGAGGCTCTGGCCGTCCCTCATGTCGCGCTCGACCTTCGCGGCGTAGCGGTTCTCGGCGACCGCGGCGCGCACCCTCACCACGTCGAGCCCCAACTCCGCCGCGTACCGCTCGAAGAGGACGGGGGCCGGCTCGCGCCGCGCCGCGGCCGCCGCGACCTGCGGCCCGTGCCCGTGTATCTCGCCCCACTCCGACTGGCGGCGGAACAGAAGCTCCTGCATCTCCCAATATTTCCCCTGCTCGCCCGCCGCCTCCGTGAAGGCTGCCGCGAGCCTTGAGTTCGGGTGGAAGGGCATGTACCTGACGACTAGCCTGACCTTACCGTCGTAGTCTTTCAGGATTCTCTTCAGCGCCGGGTGGAACGCGCCGCACGACTCGCACTCCGGGTCGACGAACTCGACGACGGTGACGGGGGCGTCCGCCGGGCCCAGAACGGGGCTGTCGGGTCGGACGAGCCGGTTGTCGGCCGTCGCCGTCTCCTTGCGCTCGCCCTGCTTCGATTCCCAGTAGTAATTCGCCGCGACGACCGCCGCGACCATGACGAGCACCCCAATCACGGCCAGAATCTTGATCTCTTTTCGCATCTCACACTCTCTCTTTTTCCCGTTTGTAAAACAGCAGGCACAGGGTCAGGCCGATGAAGGCGACGAGACCCATGAGCGGGATCGTGATGAAGCCGAGCCACTCGATCTGCCGCTCGGTGCACGGCACGCCCTGCGCGCAGGGGGCGATGTCCTCGGGGATGATGCCGTAGTAGAGCAGGTTGTGGTAGACCGAGATGGCGAGCCCGACCAGGCAGAGCGGGAGGGCGTAATACTTCATCCGCCCGTCCCGCAGGATGATCCCCGTCCCGACGATTGGGACCAGCGGGTAGACGGCGATTCGCTGATACCAGCAGAGGACGCAGGGCGGCAGCCCCATCACCTCGCTAAAGAAGAGGCTGCCGACGGTGGAGACCAGGGCGATCACCCACGCGAGGTACGGCAAAGCGCTGTTTATTCCAGCCCGTTGCGGATTCATGATTCGTTCAGTTTTTCCCATCCTGAGAATGAAACACCCTCCTCGGCCGCCGTGACAAGACCTCTGCCGCCACTTACCCCCGCGCGGGGGCACCAGTGGTAGGGGCGTTCACCGCCTGCCCCTTCCCACTCGCCTCTCACGCCCGCGGTTGACGCCTGCGCCCGGGAACACTCACTACTTGACCCGCGCGCGCTCGAACCAGCCGTAGAGCGTCGGCAGGATCAGCAGCGTCAGCAGAGTCGAGGTGATGAGTCCGCCGATGACGACCGTTGCCAGCGGGCGCTGCACCTCCGCGCCGGCGGACGTGGCGAGGGCCATCGGGATGAAGCCGAGGCTGGCGACGAGCGCCGTCATCAGCACGGGCCGCAGGCGCGTCATCGCGCCCTCGCGCACCGCGTCCATGACGGAGAGGCCCTCCTCCCTGAGCCTGTTGATGTAGCTGACCATTACGACGCCATTTAAGACTGCCACGCCGAAGAGGGCGATGAAGCCCACCCCCGCCGAGATCGAGAACGGCATCCCACGCAGGAAGAGCGCGAAGACGCCGCCGACGACCGCGAACGGGATGCCGGTGTAGATCAGCAGCGCCTGCCTCACCGAGCCGAACGTGCTGAAGAGCAGCACGAAGATAAGAAACAGTGCCAGAGGAACGACGAGGAGCAGCCGCGCCGAGGCCCGCTCCAGGTTCTCGAACGTCCCGCCCCACGTCAGGTAGTAACCGGGCGGAATCTGTACCTCCCTGGTTATCGCGCCCTGCGCCTCCCGCACGAAGCTGCCGATGTCGCGGCCGCGGACGTTTAATTCGACGCCGATGCGTCGGCGCGTGTCCTCCCTGGAGATCTGCGCCGCCCCCTCGACGAGGCGGATGTCGGCGAGCTGCGCGAGCGGGATGCGAGCCCCGTTCGGCGCGGCCACCGTCAGGCTCCTGATCGTCTCCAAATCTTTGCTCGACTCCTCGGAGAGGCGGACGACCATGTCGTAGCGCTGCTCGCCCTCGTAGACCGTGCCCGCCTCCTTGCCCGCGACGACCGCCTCGACCAGGTCGTTCACCTCCTCGACGTTAATCCCGTAGCGCGCGATGGCCGCGCGGTCGGGCTTGACCTGCAACTGCGGCAGCCCCGCCGTCGCTTCAGCCTTCACGTCCTCCGCGCCGCGGACGCCCGAGACCACGCGGGCGATGCGGTCGGCCGTCCGCTTGAGCGTGTCGAGGTCGTCTCCGAAGAGCTTGATCGCCACATCGGAGCGGACGCCCGAGATCAGCTCGGCGACCCGCAGCTCGATGGGCTGCGAGAAGCTGAAGACGGCGTTCGGCACTTTCGCCTCCAGCGCCTCCGACATCTTCTCGACGAGTTCCGCCTTAGTGTGCGCCGCCGTCCATTCAGAGGGCGGCTTGAGTTCAATATAGAGGTCGCTCAAGTCCACGCCCATCGGGTCGGTGGCGACCTCGGCGCGCCCCGTCTTCGAGACGACCTTCGTCACCTCGGGGAAGCCCCGCAGCACCTGCTCGGCGCGGGTCGCGTCCTCGACGGCCTGCGTGAGTGAGACGCTCGGCAGCCGCCCGATCTGCACGGCGAGCGAGCCCTCGTCGAGGCGCGGGATGAACTCCGAGCCCAGGAGCGGGAACATGAGCGCGCTGATGACGACGAGCCCAGTCGCGACCGCCAACGCTTGCGCGCGCCAGCGGATCATGAAATCGAGGGCGGGCCTGTACCACCGCTTGGCGTAGCGGATGAGGAAGCTCTCTTTTTCGGAGACGTGACCGCGCAGGACGAATACAAGCGCCGCCGGGACGTAGGTGAGCGAAAGTATCAGCGAGCCGAGCAGCGCGAAGATGACCGTCAGGGCCATCGGCTTGAACATCTTGCCCTCGATGCCCTGGAGGCTCAGGATGGGCAGGTAGACGATCATGATGATGGCGACGGCGAAGACCACGGGACGGCCCACCTCTACGCAGGCGTCGAGGATCGTCCTATCGGGAGGCTCCTTCGAGCCTTCGTGTTGCGCCTCGGCGCGACGTCTGACGGCGTTCTCGACCATCACGACCGCGCCGTCCACGATCAGCCCGAAGTCGAGCGCGCCTAAAGACATCAGGTTCCCCGACACGTTAAAGACCCGCATCAGGATGGCGGCGAAGAGCATCGAGAGTGGGATGATGGTGGCGACTAAGAGGCTCCCCCGCCAGTTGCCGAGCAGGAGGATGAGCACTACGACGACGAGCAGAGCGCCCTCGATCAGGTTCTTCGCCACCGTCCAGACGGTGCGGTCCACCAGCTCCGTGCGGTCATAGAACGGGATCAGCTCGACGCCCTTCGGTAGGGTCTTCTTCACCTGCTCGACGCGCTCCTTGACCCGCTCGACGACGGTGCGCGAGTTCTCGCCCTTGAGCATCATGGCGATGCCGGCGACGATCTCTCCCTCGCCGTCGGCCGTCACCGCGCCCTGCCGCACGGTCGCCCCCTCGACCACCTCGCCCAAGTCGCGGACGTAGACGGGGACGCCCTCCCTTCCGGTCTTGACGACGACGTTGCGGATGTCCTCGGCCGACTCGATAAGCCCGATGCCGCGCAAAAGGTACTGCTCGGAGCCGCGCTCGATGTAGGCCCCGCCGACGTTCGCGTTGTTGCGGCCCACGGCTTCGAGCACGTCGCGCAACATGAGTCCGTAGGACTGGAGCTTCGCCGGGTCCAGGCGCACCTGGTATTGCTTCTCGTAGCCGCCGAAGCTGTTGACCTCGGTGACGCCGGCGACGCCTAAAAGTTGCCGCCGTACGTTCCAGTCCTGAATGGTGCGCAGCGCCGTCGGGCTGTAGCCACTACCTGGGGCGGCGCGCAGCTCGTATTGGTAAATCTCGCCGAGGCCCGTCGAGATCGGCCCCATCTCCGGCGAGCCGATGGACTCGGGAATCTGCTCGCGCGCCTGCGTGAGGCGTTCGAGGACGAGCTGCCGCGCGAAGTAGGTGTCCACCGAGTCTTTGAAGACGACCGTCACCGCCGAGAGCCCGAACTTCGACACGGAGCGAATCTCCTCCACGTCGGGGAGCCCCGACATGGCGACTTCGACCGGGAAAGTGATCTGGCGCTCGATCTCTAAGGGTGCGAGCGACGGCGCGGCCGTGAGCACCTGCACCTGCACGTTGGTCACGTCGGGCACGGCGTCAATCGGGAGCCGCCGGAGGCTGTGCCAGCCCGCGCCGATCATGACGGCCACCATCAGCATCACGAGCAGCCGCTGGCGGACGGCGAAGCGGATGAGTGCGTTAATCATCAGTGGTCGTGATCCCCCATCTCGCCCTTCTGCATCTGCGCCTTGAGCGTGAAGCTGCCCTTGGTCACTACCTTCTCGCCGAGCTTGAGGCCGCCGAGGACGCGGGCGTAGCCGTCGCGCACCGCTCCCACCTGCACCTCGCGCACCTCGAAGCCGTTCTCCTCGTCCTCTTTCGGGATGAAGACGACCGTGCGCTCTCCGACGCGCTGGACGGCCTCTTCTTTGATCACCAACTCCTGGCCCTCGCCCGCGCCGGTGCCCGCCTGGAAGCCGACTTCGACGAACATGCCGGCCTTGAGCCTCCCGCCCGGGTTAGCCAACTCCACGCGCACTTTCCCCGTGCGGGTCTCCTCGTCGAGCCGAGGGTCGATGTAGTTGACTCTCCCTGCGAACGCGCCCTCACCCAACGCGGCGGAGCGCACCTCGGCGGGGGTGCCGGGCCTGAGTAGGCCGAGTTGAGCCTCGGGGACGTTGGCGATCACCCACACCGTCGAGGTGTTGGCGATGGTGAAAAGCGCGGTGCCCGGCTCGACGCCCGCGCCGGCGTTGACGAGCCGCTCGGTGACGGTGCCGGAGACGGGGGCGAGCACCGCCACGAGCGAGGTGTTGCGGCTGTGGTTATCGTCGCGCTCGCCCTCGGGCACGTCGAGGCCGAGCGCGCGCATCTCGTCGCGGATGTGCGCCACATCCACGCGGGCCGTCTCGACGGCGGCGCGGGCCTCCTGCACCTCGCGGTTGAGGGTGATGTTGTTCTGGAAGTCGTACTCGGCCTTGGCCGTCTTGTAAGCGGCCTCCGCCGCGATGAGATCTTTACCGGCACCGGCACCAAGCTCTATCAAGCGTCGCGTGCGCCGGAGCGTGGCGTCGGCCTCGTCGAGCTTGGCCTTGGCCTGGAGTATGGCGACGCGGTTCTCCGCCCGCGTGACGCGCTGGAGGTTACGCTCTGCGAGTGCCAGCGTCGTCTCGGCTTCGTGGAGCTTGCCGTGCATCTGCGCGATCTGCGGGCTGGAGATGACGGCCAGCACCTGCCCGGCGCGCACCGTGTCGCCTAAGACGACGTTCACGCGCTCGACGCGGCCCCCGACGAGCGGAGTGGCCTGCTGCGTTTGCTGCTGGTTAGTCTCGACCGTCCCCGTCACGCGCAGGAGCGCGACGGCCGGGCGCTCGGTGACGCCCTCGATCTCAATCCCTGCGGCCTCGCGCGCCTCTGGCTTGAGCATGACCTCTTCGCCCTCGCCGTGCTCGTCGCCATGCCCTTCCTTGCCCGCCTCGGCGTTCACCTTCACTTCCGTTGAGGCCGGTGTCTCGCCGCCGCCCCGCCATAGGAGCAGCGCAACGAGGGCGAAGACGGCGAAGATGGCGACGGTGGCGAGGACGGCCACGCTGCGCCGGCGCGCTCCGACAGGCTCGGCACGGACTGTTTCCACCTCGACGCGCGACCTGTCGCCGCCGGCGTGCTGCGTCACTTCTGTAGCCCGCTCGACCTCAACGGCTTGAGTGTCATCATCAGGCCCGCGGTGGGGCGGGTTCGTGTCGGCGACATGCTTTTTGGTCTGGTCTGACATTTCTCAACCCCTCACTCCTGATTTACGGATGCGCCGACGGCCGACTGGAGGTCGGCGAGCGCGCGGTACTGCTCCGTGAGCGCCTCGGTGAAGTCGCGCTGGGAGTCGACGAGGCGGCGCTGCTCGGCCAGCAGCTCCGTGACGCTGAACTGGCCCAGCTCGTAGGCCGCGCGCATGACCCTGACGTTGTCTTGCGAGCGCTGGATGACGCCCTGCTCGTAGGTGAGCAGCGCCTTCGACGCGGCCTCGAAGCGCGCGTAGGCGCTCGCCACCTCGGAGCGCACCACGGCTTCGAGGAACTCGCGGCGGGCGCGGGCCTGCGCGATGGCGGTGGCCGCCTCGGCCTTCGCGCCCTGGTTCTTGTTGAAGACGGGTAGCCCTACGGACACGCCGAAGGTGAGCAGCCTGTCTTTATCGCGCAACGTCCCGACGGGCGTGTCGTCGAACGCGCCGCGGCTGACGGTGTAGCGGGTGAAGGCGGTCACTTCCGGGGAGCTTTGCGCGCGGGCGAGCCGCAGGCCCGCCTCCGCGGCCTCCTCCGTGAGCCGGGCGAGGCGGACGTCGGGGCGCGTGCGCAGCGCGACCTCGACAGAGGCTTCTAGCGAGCCGGGTGGCTGTCTGAGCGCCGGCCTCGCTAGCTCCTCGCGCAGCCGGAGCGGCTCGGCGGGGGGAACCCCTGCCAACAGCTTCAGCCGCAGGAGCGTGGCTTGCAGGCGCCCTTCGGTGAGGGCGCGGCGCGAGCGCAGGCGCTCGACCTCGGCCCGCAGCAGGTTCAGCTCGATGGGCGCCGACTCGCCCTCGTTGACGCGCGCCTGCACGACGACCACGGTTTTGAGGTCGAGGTCGGTCAGCCCCTCCGTGATCTCCAGCTCGCGCAGAGACGATAGCGCCTCGGCGTAGAGTCCGAGCACCTCCGCCGCGAGCCTGCGCTCGCGGTCGGCAAATTCGGCCTCCGCGGCTTCGAGTTCGACACGCGCCATCTCTACACGGCGGCGCCGCTGCCCGCCGAGTTCGAGGGGCACCGAGACGCCAACGCTCGTCTCTCTCTCGCCGGCAGAGCCAGTCAGCCGCCCCGTCGTCTGCTCGAAGTCGAGCGTCGGGTTGGGCCGCAGGCCCGCCTGTCGCAGGCGCGCGCGGGCGCGCTCGATGTCGAGGCGCGCGGCCGCCAGCTCGCCGTTGGACCGAAGCGCACGCCGCACGAGGTCTGTTGAGGACGCGCCCTGGACAGGGTCGTAGTAGAGCCGCACGGCCGAACCCGCGGGTGGTGTGACGCCCGGCACCGGTGTGCGCGCAGGGGTAGCGGTACTCGCCACGGCCCCTAACGCCCCGGAGTCGCTCTGCGCTAGGGCGGCGGGGCCGAAAACAAGAAGGGCTACCGCGAGCGCGCACGGCGCCCGCCCGAAGAGAGTCATCGCTCTAAACCTTTCCGGTGAAAGTGTTGAGGAAAGCCCGGGGCGGCGGTGCGGTCCCGGCCCTTCTTTACGCGCCGGCCAGAACCGGCGCGGCTACGAGAAGAGACACGACGGCCCGACCGAATGTGCCCGAGCAGACTTTCAGCTAGACGAGAAAGGGATTAGGCGAAGCGCGGAGGGTGGTACTGGAGCGGGAGCGGGGGCGACGGCAGGGACTCCTGTTCGAGGGGTGGCTGCGGGGTCTTCAACTCGCCGGCGGCGGTCGCGTTGAAGGCCATGCCCGGCAGCACGTGCGCGCAGCAGCAGAAGCAGTCCTCCTCGTGCGGCTCTTGATCGGAGTCTTGCCCGGGGAGGGGAGCTTCGGGCGTAGGGATCGTCGAACGGTCGGTGACGGGGTCACCGGCGTCGCCCGAGAGGGTGGCACTGCTGAGCGGCAGGCCAGCGACCTCCTCACCGCCACAGAAGTACTGCGGCAGAGCGATGTCGGCGATGGTGAAGAGCAGGAAGAAGACAGCCGTCGCGCGAATCAATCGCCCGTGCCTTTTCTTGATCCCTGCTATGGTGAACCTTTGCCCCATCGACAAACCTAAACTGGTGACTTTTAGCACAGATGGGGAAGGCAGTCAAAATACCGGACTCACGTTTCGGGCAGAACCTTCAGCTTTCATGAGCCACCACAAGGCCCGAAGTTCTACAGACGATCAGAAAGATTGAACAGGGTATCGCCCTTTTCTATACTCTGGACGCTAGTTCACATAGCTCAGCCCTTGCACTGACGGCCAAGCCGCGCCCCTCGGTATTGTAAGAAGGGGTCTTCTGTCGAAGAGGAGTCGTCAACTCACGATGCCCATCGACTTGAAAGGTTACCGCATATTCATTGCCACACCCGGCGGGCTCGAACCGGAGCGCAGATCCTTCCGCCGCGTGATTGGCGAATATAATGATACGGACGCGTTGCGCAGAGGCGTGATGTTTTTCCCCGTCGGGTGGGAGGACACCCTCGGTGGGATGGGACGGCCCCAAGCCTTAATTAACAAAGATCTCCGGGAGTGCGACTACTTCGTCCTCGTTTTGTGGGACCGTTGGGGGTCGCCGACAGGCAGGGTGCCGGAGGAAGGGTATCGTCGGGCACCGAAGAAGAATACGCCGAGGCCCTCGCCTGCCTAGCAGAGGCGGATTGCCCGATGCGGCAGGTGGTTATTTTCTTCAAGGCCGTGGAGGAGCGAAAATTAAGTGACCCCGGCGAGCAGCTCAAGAGGGTTCTCGAATTCAAGGCGAAGTTGGAAAGAGAGAAGAGATTACTTTTCTACACTTACGACGAGATTTCGGCTTTCGAGAGCAAATTACGCTTCCACTTGGCCCGGTGGGTCCGTGATCACGAGTCCGGCTCCACAGATGGGACGCCTCCTCCGGACTCGACGCCGGTAAGGCCCGGTCCTGATGCAGAGAGCGGGCCGGCCGCGCCTACACCCCAAGCACGGGAGGCGGAGACGCGAGGGAGTGACGAGTTGATCAGGGCGGCGAAGGAACTCGCCTTCGAGAATCACTTCACGGAGGCCGAGACGTTATTCGCCAGGGCCGTGGCAGTTAACGACGAACCGGCCGCGCTCTTCAGCTACGGCAGCTTCTTGGCGCAGAGGGAGAGGCTTGCGCAGGCGAGGGCGAAGTTCGAGCGGGTGGTCGAACGGGCGGACGAGGCGCACGAGGCCGTGTGGAAGGCTCGCGCTCTGAACAGCCTCGGAGACCTTCTCCGGGCCCAGGGCAGCTTCGGTCAGGCGGAGGCGAAGTACAGGCAGAGCCTCGAAATATTCGACCGGATCGGTGACATGGAGGGCCTGGCGGAGGTCTACAGTAAGCTCGGCGACCTCTACGAGGCCAGGGGGAACCTGGAGCAGGCCGAGACGTTGGATCATGAGAGCCTCAGGATCTACGAGCAGTTGGGCCGGAAGGAGGGGCTGGCCGACGTCTACAGCAAGCTCGGTAACGTCTACCAAGCCCGCGAGGATTTTGACCGGGCCGAGGAGATGCACCGCCACAGCTTGGAGATAAAGGAGGCGCTGGGCATTAAGGAAGGACTGGCCGACGTTTACCTCAACCTCGGGAGCCTTTACCACGCGCGCGGCGACTCGGAGCAGACCGAAAGGATGTACCGGCAGAGTCTCGAACTTTTCGAGCAGGTGGGTGACAGGCAGGGCGCGGCGGACGTGTTGCACAGCCTCGGGGACCTCTACAGGGAGCGGGAAGACTTTGGCAAGGCTGAGGAGTTCTACCGCCGTAGCCTGGAGGCGTTCGAGGAGCTTAGGAATCAGGAGGGCGTGGCGGACGCCTACAACAACCTCGGCGGCGTGCACATGGCCCGCGGGAATACGGGCGAGGCCGAGTTGATGTACCGGCGCAGCCTGGAAATATTTGAGCGGTTGGGGCACAGGCCGGGCATGGCGAACGCATACGGCAGGCTTGCCGAGGTCTACGAATCTAGCGGCGATGCGGAGCAGGCCGAGGCCATGCGCCAGAAAAACATCGAACTCGGCGAAGGCGTAGCGAAGTAGCCTGCTCCGGCGATGAGGCATTTCTCATAAGCGGAACGGGTGAGACGTAAGGTCAGCGGAAGCACCTTTCTATTCTGACACCAGGGGGGAATGTGCCAGCGGTGTGAGGATCGGCTCTGTCCCGCACGTCAGCACAAATTCCCGCGCGGGGTCGGCGATCTCTAATGACGGGCCGCACGTGGGGGAGCACGGCAGGTGACAGATTAAAGACAGCCCCCGGCGGTAGCCGCCCGGGTTGATGCGGCGGTACGGCCCGGCGAACGGCCACCCTGCCACTTCCGCGGCGTAAGCGTCGATGCCCGACTCTCCCACGGCCGCCACCCGCTCGCAGCAGCAACGCGGGTAACCGAGCGCGAGACCCAGCTCAGTCTCGTGGGCTTCGTGCCGCCGGTCCAGGTCGAGAATTCGCGCCGCGCGCTCCTTATCCGAGGCTACACACGCGAAGCCTTCTCCGTCCGAGGCGAGGCCGAGCCCCCTGTCGCGGCACCAGAGCGAAAGGCTTTCGACGAGGTGCCCCTCGCCGCTCCCTCTGACGAGTAGGCGGACTGCCGGTTTGCCGCAGGCCAGTAACTGAATAAAGTCGACTAGCGCGCTCGGCCGGAGTAACTCCCACGGCAGCGCGCGCAGGCCCTCGACGGCGGTCAGGGTTTCTCTGTTCCCGGGCGGTGCCATACCATGGTGAGTTGAGTGCGCCCGTCGTTGATGGCTTTGAAGCCGGCCTCCTGGGCGGCCCTCTTCGAGGCGGTGTTACCCTTACGCATGTGGGCGTAAACCGTGTCGTAACGGCTCCGCTCGCAGGCGAGCCGGTAGGCGACGCGCCCTATCTGCTTCCCCTGCTCGCTCTCGTTGAGGAAGATTTGCACCGAGGCGTGGTCGCCGTACGGCTCCTCGTTGATCCAGTTGATGAATACATGCCCCGCGCGCCGGCCGCCCACATGGATGTGCCAGTAGTGCCCGCCGGGGCCGCCCCCGTGTTCGGGGCTTCCCTTCCCTTCCACCAGTTGCACCTCCGCCGGGTCGACGGGATCGCGCTTGATGTGCGGGGCCGGCGGCGGGGCGTTTGACCTCCGCTTCACCCGCTTGCGCGGCTTCGGCTTCGGCGTAGGTCTTCTCTTCGGGGGCTTTCTCTTCGTAGCCATACGTCTACTCTCTCACCGCCCACCGGCCCTGCCCGAGGAGCCTGCCGACGTGCTGCTCGATCCTTGCAACGCTCGGCCCCCAGAACTCCGCCGGGAAGAAGCCGGGGGAAACGCCGACGGCCATGTCGGCGACCCTCTCCGCCAAGCCGCGACGGTCGAGTGCCTCGAAGACCTCGTCTATCCGCTCCAGGACCTTGGCGAGTGGCTGCTCATATTTGTGGTCATGTTCCACCCTGTCCGAGTCGCCGTCGAAGCGGTTATTAAAATAGTCCATGTCGACGTGAATGAGAACAGGGCCGCCGGGTAAGTCTTCGAGCCACTGCTCCACGTCGTCTGTCACCAGGTAAGGGTGCTCGCGTGTGTGCCCCGCGGGGGCGGGCGCGCCGGCGGGCTCCAACTTGAGTGCGGGGCGGGCCGCCCCGGGGGCGAGCAGGTTGTCCCTAAACCTGACAGGGTAGATCACGTGCGGCCCTTTACGTTTCCTGCTGTACTCGGTGGCGCAGAGGTGGCGGACGTGGACGCACGGCAGCGCGTGCAGGAGGGGCGCCACGATGCTACCCATCCCGATGGCGCCGCTCCGGGCCGCCGACTCCACCGTCTCCGGCCGGCGGAGGTCAAAGACACGCCCCGTGATGGCGTCACGCCACTCTGCCCCCTCGATGATGAGGCGCGGGGTCATGAAGTCGTCGTGGTCGTCGAGGTGAAGCAGCGTGGTGGTCAGAGGTAAGGCTTCGCCGTCGGGCAGCCCCGCCAGCCAACGGCTCCACGAGTAGGTCGTCCACGTGTCGTTGAGTGAGATGTGAAACCCGCTGGCCTGGTGGTGGGCGAAGGGGATTTCGGCGACGTCCGTCGGGCGGTAAGTCTCTGACCACCAGCGTAGGCCCTCCGCGAGGCGAGGGTCGACGTAGCAGTCGGCTGTCGCCGGCCGCGCGAGGGTGACGAACCAGCCCCCGGGCACCTCCGAGGAAGTGGCGGTTAATTCGCAGAAATATTCCTTCAGGAAGTCGGCCCGCTCCTGCTCGTTCGGCGAAAGCAGGTCATCACCGACGACTATCTCCATTCCCCACCCCCTCATTTCACCGCCCGAGCGCTGCCGCGGAAGACGCCCTCCAGCACGTCGACCAGTTCGGCGCCGCGCTCGGTCAGCGGAGTCCCGCGCAGGGTAGGCAGGGCCTCTTCGACGCGCCCGCGGATCATCTCCAGCTCTCCCCGCGCGCGCCCGCGGACTTCGGCGTCGGGGCCGTCCGCCGCCAGGTGCTCCCAGTACTCGTGCAGGTGGACGAAGACGAAGACGGCGTGCAGCAGCCCGCTCGGGGGTCGCGGGTCCTCGCGCCAGGGGGAGCGGACCAGCGGCTCGTCCGCGTGGAACAGGCGGACTTCGCGCTGGAGCAGGTAGAGCTTCTGGTGGCGGTGCTCGTGGATAATGGAGTCGGCCAGCAGGTACGGGTCGATCAGCCCTCCGCTGACGGCGACGGCCACGTACAAAGCTCCGAAGGTGGAGTTGTCGCTGAAGGAGACCGCCTTGTCGGGGTGCGCCGACGGATCCCGGATGAACTGGATGTCCGTGTCGAGGCGGCGGATCTCTTCCATGAGCGCGGGCCGCCAGGACCCGATGATCTCGAACGCCTCGGCGACGAGCCCGGCCCCTCGAACCGTGACGTCACCAGCCTCGAAGATGATGCGGTCGCCGAACGGCAGGCGCAGCCACTTATCCTCCCGGTGGACGCGCGGGTACGGCTCCGCGCCGGCCCGGAGTTCCTCAAGCAGCGCGGCGACGTACCCCGGCTCAGGGCGGATGGGGTCGCCGTCGATGGAACGCACCGTCACGCCGCGGAAGCTCTCCAGCATGACGGTCGCCCACAGGCGGGGTCCGGGCTCTGCGGCGAGTCGCTTAACCAATTCCTCCGGAGCCTTGCGTATTTCGGCGACCGCCGGGCGGAGCGCCTCGTGCCGCCGTTCCACGTGCCCTAGGACGTTCTCGAAGTCGCGCGACGCCCCGGACGCCCAGTTATCCAGGAGGTTCTGTAACGCAGGGCCTGAACTCTCCGGGCGCTCCCAAGACGCCAAGTCTATCGGTGCCGCCTGTTGGGTGCCGACCGCCGTCTCGGCGCTACGAGCGCCCTCCTCCCGGAGGGCCGCCCTCACCCGCTCGCGGGCGTGGCCGATGAGCGCCAGCATCTCCCCGCAGTAGACCGTCGGGTTGTTAAAGCCTTCGCGGGAATAACGGTGGGGCACGGAGCCGCCCCCGCAGACGCCCACCTCGGGGCAGCTTCGGCACCTCTCCGACAACCCTTCCGCCCGCAGCAGCCCCCGGTGCGCCGCTATGCGCGGCGACCCGGCGGCCTCCGCGATTGAGTGGGTCTCAAGGTCGAGGCCCAGGGCGGTCGCGCCGTGCGTCGTGATCTTCAGCACGTCCAAGTCGTGGTACGTGCCGTCCGTCTCGACCGTCAGAAGGCTCACGTCCCCGAAGCCGAATGCGTCCGTATCGCTGGGGAGCCCCGCGACCCCGCTGAGGATCGCGTCGAAGAGACGCACGGGGACGTGCGGGTACTGGTCGAACCACACGTCGAAGGCGCGCAGGAGCCAGTCCCTGTAGAGACCCGGCTCGGCCTCGCGCCCCGGCGGCAGGCGCTCGTGGTTGGCGTCCGGGAGGAGGAAATCTAAACGCGGGGGGAGGCGCGGGCCGAAGAACTCGAAAAGCTCATCCGGGGTGACGGAGGGGTCGACGACGGCGATCACCCCGCCGTACACATCGGGCCGGCTCTCCAGGAGTTCCAGCGCGCGCAGCGTCTGCGGGAAACTGGTCCGCCCGCGGTGGTCCAGCCTGTGGAGGTCGTTGGCCCTCCGGGGGCCGTCGATGCTCAGCGAGACGCTGACGCCTTCGGAGGCCAGGCGGTCGAGGGCCTCCTCATCGAGGAGTGTGCCGTTGGTCTGGAGGGAGAAGTCTACTCTCGTGAGTGACGGGACGGCCTGCTTGATCCAGCGCGCCGTCTCAGCGATGCGCCCGGGCCCCGCCAGCAGCGGCTCGCCGCCGTGGAAGACGACGACGAGTCGCTCAAGCCCTTCCCGGCGCGCGTACTCGCCGACGCGCTCCGCCAGCTTCCTCCGCACCCGCTCGGACATCAGGGCCGGCTGGCCGCGCCAGCCCTGGTCCGCGTGCTCGTACATGTAGCAGTAGTCGCACGCCAGGTTGCACCGCGAAGCTATCTTGACGAGGAAGGACGTAATGCGAGGCGGCGCCGCGACCATCACGACCACTTACGAGCGGCTGTGGCGGTGGTGCATCCGGTCGTAGCGCGAGATCGCCACCTCGGTCTCGGAAGCCGAGACCAGCTTCGCGTGCACGCGCCCGAGCGCGGGGTGCTGCGGCGCGGAAGCCTTCAGCGCCCGGCCCAGGTCTTCCCGCGAACCGGACTGCGGCTCGTCAACGGTCGAGGTGTTCGTGGCGGTCGGTTCTTGAAGCATGGAAACGTCTCCTACTTTCCTCAATGGTGCCGGGGCGCTGGCCGCGCGCCGGCCGGTGAAAGGGCTTAATGCGAGCCAAGCCTAAATAAATCCAGGCCGTTTATCAAGCCTCAATTTCGCAGAAGTTTACCACACCTCGCGCGACGGAAAACGATTCTTAAAGATGAGTACGGACTACCAGTAAGTTCCGAACGCCGTGATTACCATGACCGTGAGCAATACCAGGAGCAACCCGCACACGGCGTTTTTTACCGCCTCGTGGCCGAGCGCGAGCTGGCTCACCTTCTCGTCGACCACCCTCCGGTTGTGAAGGATGACCTCCGTCAGCGCCGCGCAGGCTCTCTGGAGGTACGCGTCTTTACCCTCGCCTGGTCGTGGCACGATGTCCTTGAAATCGAGGTGATGAAAGGATCGTCTGCCGAGGCCGCTGACGGCCGCCAGCAGCGCGACCAGAAACTGGAACGCCACGTAGGAGGCCATGAGGCCGACGGCCAGCACGCTCGCCCAGGTGAACTCCCCGGCCCTGTCGCCCGTCAGGAACGTGATGACCGCGACGATGATCGTCATCGAGACGGGGGCGAGCGACGAGATGCTCAGCAGCCTCGTCTCCACCGTTTTCGCGCGCTCTTCCTGGGACTTCAGCTCGTCCTTCAGCGCGTCGTAGGCGGCTTCGAGCGTTTCGAGCGCGCAGGGGAGAGTCTCCGGCCAAGCCGGTCCGGGGGCGGCCTCCTTCGGCGGCGCCGCGACCAGTGTCGGAAGGATTCGGTCGCGGAGCCAGTGCAGGCCCTCGTGCCGGTTCACGTCGTTCCCCCGCGCGTGCCGGCAGAGCCAGGAGGCGATGGCCTCGGAGATGGTGCTCCGCGGCTCTATTGGCTTTTTCGGCTTATTTTAATGCCCTTATCTCCTAAATGATTGATATGGTTTGGTTTATCATGCGTCGTCAATTCACAATAAAATTGTTGACATAATAAAACCATACAAATATACTTCCGCGCCGGAGGAGCTGTGGTGGGGCCAAGCGCCGGCTTGTATCACCGGCTCCATTAGGGGCTGACAACAACTGGAGGAGACAAAAATGCGGAAGGTAATGTCTACGCTGATGGCCTCCCTCCTGACCTTGTTTCTCGTCTCCCCTGCCTTCGCTCAACAGTCGACGCGGGCTAGGTCGCAAACGGCCGCACCCGCCGAAGAAATGGGGAAGCGCGTAAAGCTGACTCCTGAGCAGATGAAGGAGTTGGCTAAAGGGCGCCCAATCCCGTTGACCGAGGAGCAGATGGAGACGGTACGAGGTGAGGGCTGGGCTGCGGTCCTGGCGTTCGGCTGGGCTGCGGTGGGCGCCGGCCTGACCTTGGGCGAGCTGTGGCAGATGCACCACAGGGGCCACGGCCACCGCACTGAATCCCATATTCACTACTGGAATGGGGTTCCCTACGTCCACTTCCACCACTGGGATTAACCAGCACGAAGGGGAGGGCAGAGCCGCCGCTCTGCCCTCCCCTTCATCACTATCCAACTACCCGAGTGCGAGATGAAGTTTAAGCCGCGAGTAAAACGCGTAACCACAGCCGCCTCCCTGAGCGTCGCGATCATGACCGCGTTATTGGTTACATCCGCCTCGACGCCTCTCGTGGCGAAGAGTCCGAAGGATCCCGGCGACGCACTCATAAGACAGAAGAACGATGCCACTTGCGGCCCGGCCGCGGTCGCCACGCTGCTCACCTTCTACTTCGACGTGCCTACCACGGAGGAGGAGGTGGTGAAACTCTCGGGTTTGGGCCGGGACGGGGTCAGCCTCAACGGTCTGGCCAAGGCTTGCCGCGCCAAGGGCTTTGAGGCGCGCGGGTATTTAATGACGCTCCAACAGCTACTCGACGAGGTTTCCGGGAGCGGCGCGCCCGTTATCGTCGATTTTGTAGAGCCGTCTTATCACTTCGCGCTGGTGGTCGGGGCCGCGGGGGATTTCATCCTGGTAAGTGACCCGGCTCGCGGAAATGTCTCTATCCACAGGGAAGACTTCATGCGGCGCTGGGGCCGTACGACCCTGGTGGTCAAGTCGCAGCGCCCGCCAGCCCGCGACTTGATCGAAAAGCGCAAACGGGCCGCGGCCATGAGGCTAGGGACATTAAACGAGGCGAGTTCACCGACCTCGTTCTCACATTTCTAGAAGTATCGGGGGAAGAGCCATGTTTCAGAGGGCCACCGTAACTGTCATCTTCGTGATGTGCTCCTTCTGTGTTTTTTCAGCCCGGACGTACGCGCAGGAGGGCGACGTCTTGGTCGTGCAGAAGGGGCAGACAAAATCCATCTCACTCGATAGGCTTAGCGGGGCCTCGGTGCAGGACGTCAACGTCAGCTACATCGAGAGTAAAAAGGGCGACGAGGTCGTGATAGTGGGGGCAGGTCCCGGCGAGACGACATTAACACTAACGCAGCGCGGAGGTCAGCAGAAGACTTTCAGGGTACGCGTGGTCACTGACGCAGCGGAACAGCACAGCCCTTCTACGGCACACCCCGGCGCGGGTGCCCCGCCCCGGCCTACACCCACCCCGGCTCAGGGCACGGTCGAAGGCGGCGGCCAAACCGACGTTATAGACGCGAGAAGCCCCTCCGCCCCAGAGCCCCCCCCCGCCCCTCAGGCACCGTCAGGTTCGGCGACGGCGCGTCGTCGCTTGCAGCTATCCCTGGAGGCAACTTACATATCGGACACCGAGCAGTTTCCGCTCCTCAGCGTCGGCGCACCGCACCAGCATGAGTCGGGGGACCACGGCGACCACTCTCACGACGGCCACGAGGGCAGCCCGCACCTGCACCAAGACGGCACGGTGACGGCGAGGCGCTCCCTCCTAGTATTCCCCCTCTCTCTCCGTTACTCGCTGAACCACCGTGACGCGGTGACGTTCGTCGCGCCTTTCATCCGCAGGCGAGACACGATCGAGTTCGCCGGGAACTCTGCCCATTTCGGCAACGAAGGTCTAGGCGACATCCAAGTCGGCTTCGAGCGGATCGTCCCGGGTTTCCTGGAAGCGTGGGACGCCAACTGGGGGATTAGTGTTCGCGTGCCTACGGGCGAGAGTGTTTACGACATTGAGGAGGGCGAGTCGCCCCTCGGCACGGGGCACTATGAAGTCGGTGGCGGCTTCGGGGTGCGAAGGATTTTTGATCCAGTTGTCTTCCGGGCAGGTGTGAACGTTAACTACACGCTGCCGCGGAAGTCGGAGGGGGTGTGGTTCAAGCCCGGCTTAGGCCATTCCGTAAACACGGGGATCGACTACGCGCTGACCGATCGGCTGGCCCTGTCGGAACAACTGTTCTACACGCAACGCCAGAACGCCTTCCTCGTCAACCCTACGGACGCGCGTACCGAAACACTAAGACAGACTTACCTAGCGCATAGCCTTTACTACAAGCCAAAACGCGGTAGGCACGCGTACCGCTTTACGTTCACCCTCGGCCTGAACAACTCAGCCGCCGATTACGCGACCGGGCTGACCTTCACGCGGTGAAGGTTGTCACCCAGAAGGCGGCTGCCCCCTGAGCTGCCCCCTAAGAGGGGCAGCCGCCTTGACTTGGCGGATGCGGGTTGAATCGCCTTGCAAAGCGCTGTACGGCGCTACGCCGATACCACCGACCACAGGTGGATGCCGCGACGCAAGATTGTAATTCCGCTGATGAGGGTGTAGGACGGAGTCACCTCAAGAAGATTCTTTGTATGCCACGCTCAGGTTGGGCTTTTTATACGGCTCAAGGCCGTGTTTCTTCAGAAGGTCGTGGATAGCGCGCCGAACTAGAACTGCCTTAGCCTCGCCGGTCTGTATCCTCAAAACATCTAGGTTCTCGTCCATCACCACGGGCAGGAAAACCGTGGTTCGCGTCATCGCCACATCCCCGTTCGGGAGGGCGTCTTTACGCGGCCGTGCCATATAATCGTCTCCAAGGTGAGATTCATGATGTCGTAATACCATACCTATGCCAACATAACTCCCACTTTATTGCAAGTCAAGAAATTTTTTCCGGCCGGAAAAATTTTCTTGTAATACAAATTGTCAAGCTTTAATATGCGCTCCGTAATTGAGGTTCAAACTTCTAAATAGAGTGTAAGGTTAACGTTTACACCTCACTGCGGAGCTTCATGAAGAAGAGAGAGTTTCCTTACGAAGTATTCAGGCTCGCCTCATCTTTACTTCCCCACCTCTCCAACATTTTCGAGGAGTGCGAGATAAGCCCGATGGACTTGTTCGTACTCTCGCACATCAAACACTTCGGCAAGGACTTTGACAACGGGCTGAAAATCTTTCTCCGGGCAGACATGACGGATCTGCTCAAGAGGGTCTTCCGGGAGTCGGATTCGGCTATTGCCAAAAACATAAATAAACTGCGGGACAGGGATTTTCTCGCGGGGATACGGATCAGGCCCGACGAGAAAAAGAAACTGTTTGGAAAGGAGGGCGGGAGAATGCTGGCCCTCGTCCTGAGGGAGCCCGGGCTCGCTAAAATTGACGAGTTTTCTGGAAAAGTCGGCGACCTCTTCATCCGCCTCACTTTGAGCATGCCGGCCGCTTCGTTCTCCACCGCCACGAAGGCGTTAGAAGAGTTCGCGGAGGCTGCGATTAAACGGGTGGATTCGTTATGAAGACTCCACCCGGCATTCCCGCTGATGGTAAGCGGTAACCCACCGGAAGGTTGCCGCCTAAACATGACAGCCCTCAAAAGGACACCCTGAGATCATCCTACCAGTTTCAGTCTCAAGGTCACCTCAGTGTATTACCGGACGATAATCTCCTCTTTTTACATGTTCATCCCGCGGGTGAATTCGTACTCGTCTAGCTCTGTCGGCGTGACCTTGACCGGGATGTTCCTATCTTCGGGCAGGTGCGCACGTTGGCCTATCCAGATTATGACGACGCCGAGGGTGAGAAGCGTGACGGCATCCGTAGCGACAAGGGACATCCCCAACACCTTACTCTAATCAGCTTTTGTCAGACACAATTGATGTCCCTTTCCCGGCAAGGTATCCGGCCTGACTAATCCCCGTTAAAAGAGCAATCGATCGGTCTACATTAGGAAGCCTCTCGATTTCCGGATTAAGAAAATAAAGATAAAGAATGATGTAGAGCAAAATTGCCACCAGCGTCCAGCCGAACATTTGAAACTTCATTAAAGACAAGACGCGCGGATTTTTGTCATCCCTGAACAGGTCGACGAACTCATAACAAACTCTCGGTTTAAGCTCATATTCTGTTATTGGCTGCCCTGACGGATCTTTAACCGCCGTAATCTCGTAACAAGCTTTGCCGTTTGGGGTGTCAACAATCATAGGACCTTTTAACCGCTCATTGGATAGCTCCGGTGCAACAAATTTGATTTCCCCGTCTTTCCAACTTATCGGGCTAAACACGTCGCGTCTGAACCTCAAGCTCCCGTCGTTCCCGAGGTTGACGCCCGTGACAGTCCATTCGTCTTTTTTAGGATCCTGCCGGGTCAGACTGGTGACTTCCGCCCTTTTAGTCTCCCCGGCGACGGCGGCTATTAGGCTGGAGAATACGCCGGACGCCAGGGAGATGCCTGCCAGGGCTAGAAGTTCGGGAGGGATTTGAATCCATTGTGCTGCGGTTACTTTCTTTGAGACCACCATCGCTGCCACGTAGGCACCGAAGATGATGAAAGTCCATAAGAATGCCTGCAATCGAGATAGGCTCAAACGGGCGTCACTACCGCCTATGAAGGCCAGCAAGGGCGACCTGAAGCCGACCAGAGCCGCGGCCGCCCCGGCTACCAACCAGAAGGTAAAGGGCACCCCGAAGAACAATAAATACCCCATCCATAAAGGCAATGGCCAAAGCATACCCAGCGACCTTTCTTTAGCATTACATTAAATGAGTTCATCGATTCCTGTGTCTGTGTGCTCTGGATAGTTAGGGGCTGACCGCGGTAACCCACCCTGGCAAAACTGTGAGCTTCAGGACATTCGTACCCCTTTATGATCCGTCCGGTTCAATGCGTTTGCAGTATCAACCACAGAACCGAGACAGCAGGGTCTCTAGTTTCACCTCAACGCACTACATGGCTGTTAAAGTGGGACTAGGACATAGCTGTCTCGTTCTGTTGCTGACACTACCTCGGTACTTTACCCCCCCTTCCGCCCTTGGCCGCGGCGTGGCTTCGCGGATCCTTTTTTACTCGCTCCGCTGCCGCCTGCGCTGACCTCGGCGTGCATGTGCTCGGTCAATTTACTCTCTCCGGTGAATGTGGTTGCCCTGAGGCAGAGGTGCCTTGAGCCGGCTCGGGCGCGCGCGGGGAGCTGCACGGTCACTTTCCAGACGTCGTCGCTCTCGCGCAGCATGGGGATGAAGCGGGTGAGACCATCGTCCTCCAGCCAGACCAACTGCACCTCTTTGATTTCCGAAACTTCTGAGATGTCTTGAGCGAACGCTCTGACTGTGAGGCTATTACCGGCTGCGAGCCTGGTGACGGCGGGCGTGTCGAGGAACCTGACCTCAGGGGTGGCGCAGACGGGCGGCGGGTCGGCGGTCAGATGGATCGTGCGCGTGGGGCTCGTGGTAACGCCCCCGTTGGGCCTCTGGTCGTCCGTGACCCGGACGCGGTAGGTGCGGTCGCCCGTGCCCACGTCGAGCTTCCAAGTGTATCTGTTGCCGCTGTGGGTGCACGACCAGTCGACCCCGTTCCCACCCACGGCACAGTCGAGCGCCTTCCCCGTGAAGTCCCAGATCAGCTCGACCTTCGACACCCCTTCGGGGTCAGTCACCTCGACCGTGATCTCGATCTCCCTGTTCCCCTGTAAGAAGACCTCCTGCTGTGCAGGGTTGATGAAGCTGATCGTTGCGTTGCCCGGGGGCAGGGGGGCGCTCGGGCCGAGCTTCCGCAGCAGCTCCCTGAAGCTGTTCTGTGATCCACCGCCGCACGAGCACCGTCGGGCCTGGAACTCGCCGCAAGCGACGAACTGATCCTGAAACGCCCGGACGGCATTGCAGCTCAGGTAGCTCATCGGGTCGGTGCATAACATTTCGTGGTCGAGGCCGATCGCGTGTCCGATCTCCTGGGCGGCTATTTCGGCGATCCGACGCTCAGTCCCGATGCCAGGGGTAAAGACGTAGCAGATGGCCGAAGGTAAAAGGGCGCAGCTACCACTCATGGGTGCCACGCCCGCGCACCCGCAGCCCAGAACAGAGCCGGAGCTGGACGTGATGGTGCACTGAATGTAGTCCCCCGAAGGCGGTTTGACGTCGGTCACTTCCGCGTTGAACGGGGCGAAGAGCTCTCTGAGGGCGGTCAGTACCCTACCCCATGCCGCGTCACCGCGATTGAAGGGGGCGAAAGTCACGGAGCTGAAGCCGTAAGACCCCACGAGCCAGGACTGAGGGGGGTCTGTGCGGGGGTTCCCCGGGAAGCGCCCCGCGACATGCCTGCCACCGAGGCGATCGGCGAAGATTACTTGGCGGGCCTGGGCCGCTGGCGCATCCCGGAACTCGCCCCTCCTCCCTTTCTGGGCTTGGCCGTCCCCGATTCTGACGTCAGTCGTCAGTGGTGCCGTCTCATCGCCTATCGCTACCACCAACTCGTCACCAGCCTCGAAGGTAAGGTCCTCCAGGGAGCGTCCAAGGAGCTTTTCATTATCAGGCATGCGGGAGTCTCCTTTCGATTGTGAGCTTTTCGCGGCAGGCTGCCGGGGAAATTAAGACAGGCTGTAGTGAGGAAAGCATTATCTACCACCCTTGCGGAAAGTGATCGATTTGAACACTTTTACCTGATTCGGGGTCAAAGTATAGGCTGAGGCCAAAGAACTGTATTAAGGAGTATGTTTATCGGGTCGGGGCTGAAAGCGTATTGATTTTTTTCTTTTGTCAAGAGCTTTTCGGGCACCCTTAACTATAAATGATGCCGCCTGTAGTTTTATTTCACATTAACTTCACGCAGGACTCTTACCTGCCAGGAACGGCTGTCCTCTGGCTCTGATTAGTGGCTTTAGATTAAGATTTTATCGTGCTGATTCGTGAGTACATCGACACCGACTGGTCGTCCGTCTGGCCTATCTTCCGTGAGGTCACCGTCGGCGATACTTACGCTTACGACTCTAGCTGGTCGTCGGAGCAGGACCGCGCCGTGTAGGTGGAGACTCCCCCGGGCCGTATGGTTGTAGCCTGCGAGGGCCCCTTGGTGATCGGGACGGCGAAGATGGGGCCGAACCGCCCCGGCCCCGGCTCGCACGTCGCCACTGCGAGCTTCATGGTCGCCGCCGCCACGCGCGGCGAGTACGCGCTCGCTTGGGCGCGTGAGCACGGGTACGCCGCGATGCAGTTTAACGCCGTCGTGGAAACGAACCACGCCGCCGTAAGGCTGTGGCAGGCGCTCGGGTTTCAGATCATCGGGACCGTCCCGGAGGCTTTTGAGCACCCGACGCTCGGCCGCGTCAGCCTCCACGTCATGCACCGGCGGCTCTGATGTGGCGTTCGATGGCTTCGGCAGGCCGGCACTGTTTGAACGTCAGGCCGTGGAAAGCCGTTACGGTCTTTCTGTTCTGCTCAAGCCGCCCCAACGCCCCTCTCCAATCTGCTATTAGTGGAAGTCTTAGCGGAGTTTAGTCTAAATCAAATTAGGACACTGCCTCGTAATCTAGTCGGCAAACGCCGGGTAAGCGTGTAAAATATGAATGGTTAAATACAGTTAACAAGAGGAATAACCATGGCCAAGATAAACCGGGAAAAGATCGTGAAGGCGGCCGTCGGCTCGGCACGCCTGGAGGGCTACAAAGGCTCACTCAGAGTAGTATCTGAGAAGAGGAGCAGTTCGGTGCGGTCGGCGGCTAGACCTAAGACAACCGCCAAGCTTGGGCCCCGTTCATCAGGGACGCTATGACGCTACCGTTGAACCTCATCTCGCGATAGCTCCCACTGCGAGGCTCCGAGAATCTCCCTTGATAGGTAGGCCAGGCTCAGGGTAAAGCCTAAAGGCGTCGTCAAGGTGGCCTCGATCTCCTCAGATGCCTCGTGCCACTCATGCCCGCGTCGTAACGGGTGCTGCAATAAACACTAACTTCCCTCGGTCGCTTCCCGCAAAGCTTCTAGTTCGGGCAACGCCTGCAAGTCCTTCGGGCGCCCCGCGGCCCGCTTCGACGCGATCAGTGCGTCGAGCGTGAGCACCGCGTACTCCCTCCCGAACAGCTCTACCGGCAGAGAGGCGGCGGCCGCCGCACGGTAGTCGCCCACCCCGACGACTTCGCCGATTAAATCGAGGTCGCCCACGTCTGTCGTCAGGGTGAAGTTCAGGCCGCGCTTGAGCGTCTCTTCGTCGAAGTTGAACGGGAGGCTCGCGGGGGCGCCGCGGAGGCGGGGGTTGACCTGCCGTAGGGCGCCGGCGAGGCGGGCCAAGTTCTCGTCGTCCCTCGCGTAGCAGAGGTCGAGGTCGAAGGTGACGTAAGAGGAGCCGTGGATGGTAATCGCCAAGCCACCGATGATCACGAAATGCACGCCCGCGTCGGAGAGCAGCGTGAGCGTCTTCTCGAAGTCTATCAAGTAAGCTCCTGCGCCTTCTCAGCGCGCGGGCGGGCGGCGGCCTTCCGGCGCGCTTTGCCCCTCATCTTCTCCAGCCCGTCAACCGCACTCTGGAGGTTGCGCACGCGCTCCTCCGGGGTCTTGCGCAACCGCTCGATGAGCAGCGTCAGGTCGACGCCGAAGTCGCGCGCCGCCGCGGCGCGGCTGCCGGGCGGGGGGTTACGTAGCCTTTCTTCCGCGCTGGACATGCCCGGTATTATACACCTGTAGCACTCTACTCGAAGCTTGGATACTTCATCACCACAGCCGCCCTAAAAGAGCAGGTTTTAATTAACATCAGCGGAAACTTCTGACCCTGTACCCCCTATCAGAAACATGTCGAGTTTAGTCGGGTCAATGTACGCTCGGTTTCTGGAAAGCACTCTGAGGGCGAAACTCAACAGGTCTACCCCCAGCTTGACCGCAGGGATCGTTTCCTTTTCCTTGAGGCTGATTATTCTTTTCTTCTCCACCTTACTCTCCCCGTGTGCGACAGCGCTCCTATAAGAGTATAACTGCTTGCAGTAGCGGAACACCTCCTCGGGCGAGTGGCCCTTGAACGACTCTATTTTGCAAAGCGCCGCCAGCCTCATAGCCAACTTGTGCGTCATTTCAGTCTTGCTATTGTCGCCCAATAACGCCTCCAGTCCGATGGTCACGTCGAGGATCGAGTCCTCTTCGGCGCCCCTCATAAAGGCGGCGTTGAGCCGGCGCGCTGCCAGTGACAGGCTCTTCGTGGGTGTTTCGGTAATGGTTTTGTATATCTCCCCCGCGCTGACGCACGCGTCTTCGTCTATTGTCGGCGGGACACGAAGCCACCCGAAATTATCAAACCTGTCCGGGTAGGCCCTTACCGAGACGGCGTAAACCGGCGGCAGAGAAGCCGTCCATGTATCGGCCCAACCACACGGCCTGGCTAGAAGCTGACTGTAGCCCGTATCGACCCCGCTGACTGCTCTTATCGACGCCAAGAAATTATCTATTTTGGGTATGACCGGGGAGAAGGCGGAAGGTTCGTAGAGGGGCATTTCACGATCCCGTCTGGTCTTATTGTCAACGTGCCAGCCTTTCAACACCAAGGCGTGTGTGGCGGCCCCGATGACGGAATCGTGCGCCGACGAAGTGATGGAGGTCCTGGTATTCCTCGCTAGCTGTAACCCCACGCTCATGCGCTCAATCGAGATGTTACCTCCCAAGTCCTTGCTATCGAAGCTGAACATTACAAAGATTAGCGGGACTAAGACATCGACAGGCAAGGTTGGGAGGAAAGTGGCTAGCTCCCACTCGACATATATCGGCAGAAATAACTCCTCCTCGAATTGAAGCTGCCCCGTCATGTGAACGTAGCGGTCAACGAGCCCCTTGATCACGCCGTATATATGGAGCTTGGCGTGCAAATCCTTAGCCCAGGGTTGCTCGTCAAGCTTTTTGAATATCTCATCAGGTTCCCAGTAACGGCTCAAGTACGAGTCACCGCGGGCCAGGTTCCAGAAGCTCTTCCAGGAGGGTATGGATTCGGATAGAACCACCTCGCGGTAAGAATTTAACTTTAGCTCTCCCTCCGTGATAACGAATACCGAGCCGTAGTTTTTAGGGATCTCTTCATCTTTGAAGGACTTGGAGAAGCGCGGCAGGCCGGAGTCGAAGTATTCTAACTTCGGGAAGTCCCGACACCTTTGGATAAACTTGTCCTGAGATTCGATCTCCCGAACAAGTCGCAGCCCCTCCGAGACGGCGGCTTTCAGGGACTCATAAATATCAGGCCGGATAATTGAGTGACTCATATTGCTGTACTTTCTCGTAGTTCGGGAGTCTGGCACGGGGCCATGTTAGGCGCGAAGCCTCCTCTCCCGACTGTTCTTCAAGACTATCGGGCCGGTGTAGACGGTCGATGAAGTATAATTGGTAGCTTAACCATAAGTCCCCGTGTGTTTTCGTTGACTTATTACAAAGAGAAATAGCAGTGCCTGGGTTAAGAATAATTCTCGACAAATCAGTAATCCGCGGGTTGAATAACTCAGAGGCCGATTCCCTGGACAGGTATTTCTTCCAAATAGTCCCCCCAGCCCTCATCAATGAGATCCTTGCCGATCTAACCAAAGAAGACCGAGAGCCCAAAATCATAAACATGATAGCGGGACAGAGCTACCGGATTAGCGGTAACCGTGGAATCACGGAAGACTACCGTAGGGTGTTGGCGAGTTCCTTAATGGGCTATGAGATCCCGATGGAGGGTAAGTTTCTTGCTGCGGGCGAAAGAACGGTGCGTTCCGAAACAGGCTCGGTCGGAACGGTAGCGGAAACGACCCTTGAAGACAAGACCATACTCAGATGGGAGCGGAAGCAGTTCACCCGCAAAGAAAAAGAGAGGGCCAGCAGGTTCAGGGGTCGGTCCCAAAGACCCCTTAAACCTGAGATGTATCTGGGAAAAATCAAGGAGGCAGGATTAGAGTTCGCAATTCCCAACACTGACGAGGAGCTAGTTGAAGCTGTCGACTCATTACTCCGGGAAAGGCGTTTTCAGGCTCGGTTATTCCCCCTCCTTTCAAGGGAACACGGCATCCCGCCCGGGTCGCAGGCGCTGGTCATTAAAAGGTGGTTCAAAGAGGGGCGGCCGATGTTTAAGGACTTCGCGCCGTACGCCTTCTTCTGTCTCCGGGCAAACTTCCTTTGGGCGCTCGGCTTGACCAACCGCAAGTTGTTCAAGCCCGACAAGAACGACAGAAAAGATTTAGAGTATTGCTACTACCTGCCGCACTGCGAAATGTTCGCGTCGAGGGACGATAAGCATAAAAGGCTCGTCCCCTTCCTCCTCCGGCCGGACCAAAGTTTCATCGACGGTGACGAGCTAAAAAAGGATTTGAGAAGACTGTCAGAGATGTGGGAGGCGATGGGCCCGGAAGATAGGATTCGTACGAGTGCCGAGAGAGGTGGCGCGCCGCCCGAAGATGAAAACTCCTTGGTCTTCCGATTGTGGGGGAAACACCGTGGCGAGGTCGTCAAGTCGCTGCCTCTAGAAATCTTAGACATGAAAATTGTTGACTCAAGAAAGCCACCGGGGGAGCGGGTGCCAATTACTTTTCGAGACTTTCTCTTAACGAAGGCCAAACAGATTAGGGCATCTACGGAAGTGCCCGGCGGTGAGTTGGAAAGAATAAGAGAGGACGCAAAGGGGGCCGATCCGAGGACGTGGGCGATGATGAAAACTACAATGTCTAGAGAAAGAATCTTGAAGATGTATCCTGGGCTATCTGAAGAGGACTTAGACAAAGCCGGCACAGATTGAGGTTGTTCGTACATTCGTCGCGGCCGATGAGGCTGTGCAGTCGGTGAGGAACAATGCGGGCACCGTCGAGGGGAGTTGACGCGGCCGGGTCACGTTCGGGCCTTCGTTGCTACACTTCACCGCTCACCCGCCAAGTCGAAGAGCCTCGCGATCTCTTCGCTGTGCTTGTCTCGCTTGACGGCGATGCGCCGCACGTAGACGCGCGTCGTCGCCGGATTCTTGTGCCCGAGCGCGTCCTGCGTCTCGACGATGCTGCCCGTCCTCTCGGCGACGAGGCGCGCGTAAGTGTGCCGGGTCTGGTGGAGGTGAAAGTCCTTGATGCCGGCCGCACGCGCGTAGACCTTCAGGTTCCGCACGAGGGCGTGCGACGTGAGCGGCGCGCCGGGCCGCCCCGCGCGGTCGTGCCGCGTCCACAGCGGGCGTTCGCTACCGAGGGCGTTCAGGCGCCCGCTCGCTTCGAGGTAGTCCACCAAGGCCGTCCTGACAACCGGATCGCGCACCTCACGCCCCACGTAGTCGCCTCCTTTGACCCTCCCCCGGATGATCAGGGCGTCTTCCTTAAACTCAATGTCGCGGCCCCGTAGTGAGATGAGTTCGTGCCGGCGCATCCCCGTCAGCACATAAAGTAACAGGAGCGCGTAGTCACGCTTCGCCGTGACGGCGGCGGGCTGTGCGGCGCGCCCCCTGACGGTCGTCAACAGGGAGCGCAGCTCTTCGTCGGTCAGGGCCTTCGTGCCCTCCGTCTGGTAGGCGCGCGGCGCTTTCGGGCGGGCAAGGCGGACGGGGTTTGACGACAGAAGCGCGCCCAGGGCGGGCTCGCGCATCGCCCACTCGAAGAAGGACGACAGCAGCGAGAGGCGCGTGTAGACGGTGGTGCGGGTCAGGCCGGCGGCCTCCTGCGCTTCCTCCCAGCGCTTGACGTCGAGCGGCAGGACTTCGGCCGGGTGTTTAGCGACGAAGCCGAAGAAGGCGGCTACCGCACGCGTCTTGTCGCGGAGCAGGTCGGCGCGCCGGTCGCTCCCGCCGTCGGTCGTCGCGTCCGCCCAGAGGGCGACCGCATTCCTCAGGGCGACCCCGTCGTCTCGCACGGAGGGCACGAGCCTCTGGTCGTCAGTCATCTCTCTTCATCAGCTCCCGCCCGCCGGTGTCGGAGGGGCGAGCCGCTCGGACAGAAGCGCGAGGAAGACTTCGATCTCTTCCAGTATCCGCCGCTGTAGGGCGGCGTATTCCCCCGGCGTGAGTGGCGGGCGGGAGGCGCCCAGCCACGACAAGTGCCCGGCCACGACCCGGCGGTTCTCTTCGACGGTCGCAGGTGTGCCCTGCGTCGGGTCGTGGACCAGCCACTTGTTGCGGAAGTCCTTGAGCACCTCGATCACCCTGTTCTCGGCCTCGGTGACGAGGCCCGACTGCAACAGGCGCTTGCGCGGCGACACGGACTCGTAGAGCAGCAGGTAGAAGTTGAGCACGAACTCTTTGAAGGTCGCTTGGTCGCGCGCGACGTTCCCCAGGAGCGCCGCGCTGATCGTGAGCCAGCTCGTCGAGGGGTTGAAGATGTCCCCTTCCCTGCGGTCGCGGCTCGCCCCGTTGCAGTAGTCAAGGAGCACGAAGCACCTGTTACACCGCTCGAAGAGTTCGGCCGAAGGAGCCAGCTTGACGAGCACCGGGTAGGCGGCGCCGGCCGGCACCGGCTCGCTTCTGGAAAGCAGCTCCTGCTGTTGAATGCCGAACAGGTCGTACGAAACCGTCTGAGTTTCCGGTTCTTCCTCCGCCTCCGGGGCCTCGACCGCGACGCCCTGCGCCGCGATGATTTTGACCACCTGCTCATCGGCTAGAATCAGCGAGCCGGAGAGGGCGTTCGACTCAGCTTCCGTCCCGGCCTGTTCGAGGCGGGCGACGGTCGCCGAAGCGAACCGCCCGTAGGCGAAAGCCGGGTCGAGCATCCGGGCGGCTAGGCGCTGTCGGGCGGTCGAGCCTTCGAGTGCGCTGATCTTTCCCACGACCTCGGCGACGCTCGCGCCCCAGACCGCGGCGGAGACCGCGGCGCGCGCGGCGACCGCGTCCGCGACCTCCCGCTTGATGATACGGTGGCCGAGATTCTCCCAGCGCTGGAGCTGCGTGACGTAACCCTCGCGCAGAGAGCGGAAGGGGTGCAGCACGCTCTCCGCGTCGGGGAGCAGGCCGCGGAAATCCTCGAACAGCTCCCGCGCGGAGTAGGTGGCCGACACCGAGCGGACGAGGTCGACTATCCGCCACTGGTTCTCCAGCAGCCGGCTCCGAGCCCCGACAAGTTCATCTACGGCTGAGCGGCGGCCGGAAAATTCAGAGATGGCATGCCCGGCCCCTCGCGTCCTATCCAGATGCTGACCGATGATCTCGTCGACCATCTGGCGGACGCCGGGGCCGCGGCTCTCCGTGATAAATCTGCGGGTTTCTGCGTCGAGCTGGTCGAAGACGTTCAGCGCCGGGCGCATGTCTTCGTAGGCGCGCCTAGCGGCGTCCGTCTCCCTGAGCCAGCGGCTGATTTCGTTGGGATCCACCGGAAAGGCCCTCCTGAATGTCCAGGAGGTCTTTTACCACGCGCGTGATGATTGGGCAAGAAGCTTACACTAATAGCGCATTTGTGTAAGCATGTACCAGACGGGGCGCGATTTTTACCTATCAGCTTGGCATATTTGCTGTATGATGGCTCGTTCGTGAAACATCCCTGATTTCGGAGGGCCGCTCCCCACGTGCGCGCCACCCGCCGCCGCCCGCGTACCCCCGACCCGCTCGCTAGCCCCGCGGCCGTCCGCGCCGTCTGTGACCTCCTCCGCGAACGTCTGCCTGATTCTATCCCACGTTCCGAGAAGCATTTAATACGATTTCTGTACGCCGTCAGGCACGTCGAGCGCCGGCCGGCCACCGACACACGGCGGGGCCGCCCTGCCCGCTGGCCGCGCGAAACTCTCACGGAAGCGGCCGGCCAGCTCCGCGGCATCCTCCAGCGTGAAACACGCGGGCGGGTCTCCGTTAGCAGCTTCATCGGCCAGTACCTTCAGGTGCTCTACTTCCCTCCCGACGTCGTGGACCCGCTCGCCTCCGGCCAGATTAACCTCCAGGAGGCCGCGCAGCTCGCCCGCCTAACGCCCGAACGGCTGAATTGTTCGGCCCAAGGGGCGCGGGCGCGCCGCGCGGAGCTGCTCGAACAGCACCTGGCCGTGCAGGGGTCGCAGACGCGGCTGCGCGCCCGCGTTAAAGAGCTGCTCGGGGAGGCGTCCGCCGCGGGGGTCTCCTCCGAGGGTATGGCCGCGGTGGTGGCGAAAGTCGACGAGCTGCTGGAGGTCGACCCCACGGACGCGCGGCACATGTTCTGGGAGGAGATGAGGCGGCTGTTCTTCTCCATGAAGGAGATCGAGCCCGAAGACCTCGACGAGGAGACGATGGACGATTTCCTCCGGGCGGTGGATCAGGTCTCGAACGTCCTCTACCGCATCGAAAAACGGCGCAGGGAGCGCCGGCGGCTGACCGCCAAGCTCGCCACTTAGTATTTTCCCGAATTGTTCAGGGGAAGATCCGCCGCGCCAGAATTCTGTTTCTGCGCCCCCCGACTTAATTCTGCACAAACCCTCCCCCTACTCTTTACGGCTCACAAACACCCGCCCGCCTGCACTTTTTTCTTGACACGCGTCCGCTTTCTGGTGCATTTAGCGGTTGTATGGGCAATCACGCCACTTCCCTCCGCGAAAGTGTATCCGCCCTCGTAACCCTGTCTATGCAATATACCACGACGCAAGTCCTTGAAATCGTTGGCATTAGCAGGCGCACCCTGCAAGTGTGGATCGCCGACGGGAAAGTGAACAAGCCGGGCGGCCAGGGGACCGGCAGGCTCTGGGACATCTCCGAGGTCAAGCTGCTGCTGGAGCTGAAGCAGAATTCGGCCCGCGGCCGGAAGCCGCGCAAGCAGAAGGCCGGCGAAGGAGGGTGACGTGAAGAAGATCAGCGTCCAGAACTTGAAGGGGGGGACGGGGAAATCGACGACGGTCGTCAACCTCGGGGCCGCGCTCGCCCTCAAGGGCAAGAAGGTGCTCCTGATCGACACCGACAGCCAGGCCCACATCGGCTCGCACCTCGGGGTCAAGCACTCCGTCACCCTCTTCGACCTGATGACCATCGACCTCTCCATCGAGGAGGCCATCGTCAACGCGAGGGAGAACCTCGACTGCATCGTCTCCGACAAGAAGGTGGCCGTCCTGGAGACGATGCTCGTCCAGATGCCGCGCCGCGAGGAGATCCTGCGCCTGAGGGCCCGCCGGCTGAAGAACCTCAAGTACGACTACGTCCTCGTCGATTGCAGCCCCAGCATCTCGCTCATGCACCAGAACGCGCTGCTCTTCTCCGACTACCTGCTGATCCCCGTCTCGATGGACGTGCTGTCTTTAGCCGGGGCCTCCTCGATCATGGACTCCAGCCGGATGCTCTTGCAGATGTACGAGATGCCGCTCAAGGTGCTGGGCGTCCTGCCGACCATCTATGACGGGCGGCTGAACATGTCCAGGGAGGTGATGTCCGTCCTGGAGACCAACTACCGGAAGATCACGGACATCCTGACGCCGATCCGCACGGACGTGAAGCTGAAGGAGGCGGCCGCGGCCCGCAAGACCATTTTCGAGTACGACCCGAAGTCGCGCGGGGCCGAAGACTACATGAAGCTGGCGGAGGAGTTGCTGGAGCTAGAGGCGAGTCTTGACAGACAAAAGCAAAAGCCAGCGGAAGCGTCGGTTGCAACTTAACCCGGACGAGTTCGCGCCGCCCCCCGACATCTACGACGCCGCCGAAGAGCCGCGGCCCGACGACGCGTGGGTCAGGTTCTACGGCGGCGAGACGAGGGGCGGGGTGAAGCGTCTCTCGCC
>JALZHT010000603.1 GCA_030860645.1 Acidobacteriota bacterium | reverse complement strand
CGCAGCAGGCGGTCGAGCAGCGCGCCGCCCAGGATGAAGAGGAAGGGGAAGGCCGGCAGGTAGTACCTGACGCCGATGTTGATCCGGCTCATCAACACGAAGGCCGTGTAGACGGCGAAGGGGACGAGCACGGCGAGCAGTCTTTTGTCGCGCCGCCCGACGAGCACGGACGCGCCCCACGCGAGCGAGGCGACCGAGAGCAGGAGGTGCGGGAGCGGGACTTTGAGGGCGAAGGCGACGGGGAAGTAGTACCACCAGCCGGTCGCGCTCTGCATGCCGAGGAGCGAGGCCGGGTGGCCGTCGCCGTTGTGCCAGAGTTGCCAGAAGACGCCGAGCACCATGTCGGTCGGCAGGACGTAAGAGAGCGCGCGCACCGCCGCCCAGACGGCCGCGGCGCGGGCGGGGAAAGACTCCGCGACCCAGCGCGCGTCGCGCCCCGTGAGCGCGCGGCTGTCGAAGTAGTAGGCGGCGTTGATGACCAGGAGCGCCGCGAGGGCGACGAGCGCGGCGTGCGCGACGAGCCTCTTCATCTCGGCTTTGTCGCGTCGGGCGCGCCACAGCATCAAGAGGAAGAAGGCTAAAACCGACGGGCCGACGAGCAGCATCGAGAACTTGGCGAGGATGGCGAGGCCGCCCGCCGCGCCGACGAACAGGGCGCGACGCCACGTCGGCGCGGGCGCGTAGCGGTGGAGGGCGAACGCCGTGAGCAGGAAGCCGAAGGCCGCCGGCACGTCCGTCTGCACGACGCGGCCGTGCGCGAGGACGGTCGGCTCCAGGCTGTAGAGCGCGACGGCGAGCGCGGCGGCGCGGCCCCCGAAGAGGTCGCGCGCGAAGACGAAGAGGAGCGCGCCGAGCGCGACCGCGAGCGCGATCATCGGCACGCGCGCCCAGAACGAGATGGCCTCGAACGAGCCGCGGTTGTCTTCCCAGAAGCGCTCCTGGTGCGCCCACTCGGACTCCGGCGAGTCGGGCGGGCCGGGCAGGTCGCGCGGCTGTATCTCCGCGGGCTGGAGGAAGAGGAGCGGCACGGCGGCGAGGATTTTCGAGAGCGGCGGGTGGTCGTGGACGAGTTGGAAGTTGCCGGCGGCGAGGTGGTAGTATGCCGCCGGAATCATCACGATCTCGTCGATGGTGATGCTCTTGCGCGAGACGACCGCCAGCATGTTGAGCGACATCGCCGAGAGCATCAGCGCGCACACAAGCCCCGCGGCGCGCGCGGCCGCCCAGCGCCGCAAGCCTGCGAGCGCCCGGCGCGGCTCGAAGACGAGAGGCGCGGTGCCCGTCGTCGCCCGTCCCTGCTCCAATGACTCGTCCATCACTGCTCAGCCGCGCGCTCAGTCACGACCGGCTCGCGGCCGCCCTCGTCACGCTGCTACCGCTCGCCTACTTCCTCCCGGCGGCGCGCGGGCTCGTCTTCCTCGCCCCCGACGACGGCGTCATCTTCAACGTCCCGCTGCGCGTCGCGGCCGCAAACATTCTCCGCGACGGCTCGCTCCCGCTCTGGAACCCTTACATCTTCTCGGGGATGCCGCTGCACGCTTCGGCGCAAGCGGGCCTGCTCTTCCCGCTCAACTGGTTCTACTTCCTGACGGACGCGCGCGCGGCGACCAACCTAATGGCGCTCTCGTCCTACGCGCTCGCGGCGCTCGGCGCGTACCTCTTCGCGCGGCGCGGCGGGGCGAGCGTCGCGGGTTCGATGATCACGAGCGTCGTCTACCAGTCGTGCGGCTTCATGGTCGCGCAGCTCGGGCACGTCAACATCGTGCAGACGGCGGCCCTGCTGCCGTGGCTGTTGTGGGCCGTGGACGGCTACGGCGCGACCGGCGGACGCAGGCACGGGCTGGCGGTGGCCGGCGTCTTGATGCTGCAAGGCTTCACGGGGCACCAGCAGACGCTCGCCTACTCGCTCATCGTCGCGGCCGCCTACGCGGTCGTGATGGCGCGCGCGGCGGCGGGCGCGGCCCGCCGTTTTTACCTGTGGACGCTGGCGCTGTTGGCCGCCGGGGTGCTGCTCGCGGCGGTGCAAATCTTACCGACCTACGAGTTGATGCGCAACAGCCTGCGCTCCGAGGCGTCCTACGACTTCTTCACCTCGTTCAGCCTCCCGCCGCGCTTCCTCCTGACCTTCTTCGCGCCCTACGTCGTGGGCGGCGGCGACGGCCGTCTCTTCCGCGCGCCCTACACGGGCGAGCCTTTCTACGGCGAGTTCATCGCCTACGCCGGCCTCGGCGCGCTGATGTTGGCGGCGCTCGCCGTCCTCCTCAAGCCCGACGCGCGGACGAAGTTCTGGGCCGCGGTCGCGCTCGTCGCCCTCGCGCTCGCGCTCGGCCGCCACTGGCCTTTCAAGCTCTACGCCGTCGTCTACTACGTGCCCGGCCTCAACCTCTTCCGCGTGCCGGCGCGCCACATGATGGAACTAGACCTCGCGCTCGCGGTGCTGGCCGGGCGGGGCCTGACGGCGCTGGGGGCGGCGCTCGACCGAGAGAGGGTGAAGAAACTGGCGCTCGCCGTCGGCGCGGTAGTGTTCGCCGTCACGTGCCTCGTCGTGACCGCGGGGCGGCCGCCCGACTTTAAACTCGCGCGGGAAGCGCCGGTGACGCTGCTGCGCGCGCCCGAGTTGTTTCTGCCGGTCGTCGTGGCCGCGCTGAGCGCGTGGGCGCTGTGGCGGTTCGCGCGGGGGCCGGGCGCTTCGGCGGCGGCGCTGCTCGTCGCCGTCGTCGCGCTCGACTTGATGTTGTGGGGCCAGTTCAGCGGATGGCGCGTGTCCAGCCCGAAACGCGAGGACGCGCTGTGGCGCGAGCCGCCGCCGCTCAAAATCCTGCGCGAGCGAGGGGCGTTCGGCGGCGAGCCTTTCCGCGTGCTGACCGCGCCGCACCCCTTCGACCCGGCGCGCGAGGTGGTGGGGCCGATGACCTCGCGCTCGACCGACTGGGTCTACTGGCTCCAGCCCGACGTTTACATGATGCACGGGGTCGAGAACGCCGCCGGCTACGACGGCTTCGGGCTGGCGCGCTACAGCCGACTCGCGGGCGGCATGACGGTGTGGGGCGAGCTGCCCGCGCCCGACCGCACGCTGCGCGGCGAGGGGCGCGAGCTTGACGTGCTGAACGTCCGCTACCTGCTGGCGATGAGCGGGGAGGTGACGGC
>JALZHT010000602.1 GCA_030860645.1 Acidobacteriota bacterium | reverse complement strand
GCCGGCGGCCGCCTGCCCGGTGCGCGTCACGCTCCTCCAGGTCAACGACGTGTACCAGTTCACGCCCGTCGAGCGCGGCGCGTGGGGCGGGGTGGCGCGCCTCTCGACGCTGCGCAAGCAGGTGTTGCATGAGTCGCCGCACACGCTCTTCCTGCTCGCGGGCGACACCATCTCGCCTTCGGTCGAGTCGATCACCTACGAGGGGCGGCAGATGATCGACGCGTGGAACGCCGCCAGGCTCGACTACTCGGTCTTCGGCAACCACGAGTTCGACTTCGGCCCCGACGTGCTCCGCCAGCGCGTGGCCGAGTCGAAGTTCAAGTGGCTCGGCGCGAACGTGATTGATAAGAAGACCGGGAAGCCCTTCGGCGACACGCCGCTCTTCGAGGTGCGCGAGTTCGGCGGCGTGAAGGTCGGCCTCTTCGGGCTGGTGCTGCCCGAGACGAAGACCACCTCGCGCCCCGGCGACGACGTGGAGTTCCGCGACTTCTGCGAGACCGCCAAAGCCGTCATCCCGCAAATCCGCGCGGCGGGGGCCAACGCCGTCGTCGCCCTGACGCACCTCGCGATGGCCGAGGACAAGCAACTCGCGCAGTGCGCCCCGGGGATAGACCTCATCATCGGCGGCCACGAGCACACGCTCCTCCAGTCCTCCTCAAACGGCGTGCCCATCTTCAAGATGTCGGCCGACGGGCGCGAGCTGGGGCGCTTCGACCTCTACCTCGACCCGAAGACGGGCCGCGTCCAGTCCATGGACTGGCAGATCATCCCCGTCAATTCGGCCGTCGCCGACGACCCCGAGTTCGCCTCCGTGACGGCGAAGTACAAGGACAAGCTGGCCGCGCTGTCCGTGCCCGTCGGGAGCACGAGCGTGCCGCTCGAAGCGCGCAGCGCCCCGAGCCGCACCGTCGAGACGAACATCGCCGACTTCATCGCCGACGCCGTCCGGCGCGCGGCCGCGGCCGACGTGGCGCTCATCAACGGCGGCTCGATCCGCGCCGACACCGTCATCTCGGCCGGCGCGTTGACGTTGCGCGACGTGCTCTCGCTCCTCCCCTTTAGCGGCGAGTTGGTGAAGATCGAAGTGACCGGCGACGTGCTCCGCCAGGCTCTCGAAAACGGACTCTCCCTAAGCGGCCCGCGGGCCGAGCCAGGCCGCTTCCCGCAGGTCTCGGGGATCACTTACGCCTACGACCTTTCGCGCGCGCCGGGCGAACGCGTCCGCGAAGTGACGGTCGGCGGCAAGCCGCTCGACCTGAAGAAGACTTACACACTCGCCACGAGCAGCTACGTCGCCGGGGGCGGCGACGGCTACGCCGTGCTCAAGGGCCGCCCGAACCTTCTGACAGAGAAACTGATCGACTCCGAGGTGCTGCGCCGGGCCATCGCGGAGGCCAAGACCATCGCGCCGCAGACGGACGGGCGCATCCGGCGCGTGGACAAGCCGGCGGACGGGCCGTGCCCCGTGGGCGCGGCGGCGGCCGGCGGCGGCAGGTAAGTCTTATGTTCGAAGAAGAGGAGTTCGCCGCGGGGGCGCGGGCCGAGGCGGTGGAGCTTTTCCGGCTGGCCTACCAGGCGCAGCTCGACAAGGATTACGGCCGGGCCGTCGAGCTGTACCGCCGCTCCATCGAGACCTACCCGACGGCCGAGGCCCACACCTTCCTCGGCTGGGTCTACAGCTTCGAGGGCCGCTACGGGGAGGCCATCGCCGAGTGCCTGAAGGCCATCAGCGTGGACTCCACCTTCGGCAACCCCTACAACGACATCGGCAGCTACCTCATCGCGCAGGGCGACCTCTGGACGTGCGTCCGCTGGTTCCGCCGCGCCCTCTCGGCCCCGCGCTACGAGTCCTACGCCTTCCCGCACTTCAACCTCGGCCGCGTCTACGAGGAGCGCCGCCGCCCGCTCGACGCCGCCCGCCACTACGGCCTCGCCCTCGAAGAGCGCCCCGACTTCGCGCAGGCCGCCCGGGCGCTCCGGCGCGTGCAGGCGCGTTTGAACTAAGCGGCGCGGAAGCCCGCGGCCGCGCGCGAGGAGAGCCATGCAGTCCACCAAGTCGAAATCGTGGTTCACGCGCTTCGCCAAGTGGACGGCGCGCGTGTCGGGGCGGCCCGCGACGTTCACGCTCGCCGTCGGGGTCATCTTACTGTGGGCGCTGACGGGGCCGCTCTTCGGCTTCAGCGACACGTGGCAACTCGTCATCAACACCGGCACGACCATCGTCACCTTCCTCATGGTCTTCCTCATCCAGAACACGCAGAACCGCGACACCGAGGCGCTGCACGTCAAGCTCGACGAGTTGATCCGCGCGTCGAAGGGCGCGCACAACGCGCTGCTGGATTTGGAGGAGTTGGACGAAGAGCAACTCGACCTCATCAGGGGGGACTACGAGGGGCTGGCGGAGAAGGCGCGCGTGGACTTGGAGAGCGGGATTCAGGACACGGACGCGCCCGACATCAGCCACGCCGGAGACGCCCGCTAGCCGCGCCGCCGGCGTTTCACTTTCATGGGTTCCTCGCACGAAGAGTATTTCTTCCGCTGGCACGTCGGCCCGCGCGAGATGGACGCGCTGTGGGCCGAGGGGTGGCGACACTTCGGCCCCGTCTTCTTCCGCTACCGGCGGGGCGAGTACGGCGGGCGCGGCTGCACGGTGATGCCGCTGAGAATTGACCTCGCGCGGTTCGCGCCGTCGCGCAGCCAGCGGCGCGTCATCGCGAAAAACCGCGACGCGCGCGTCCGCGTCGAAGCGACGGTCGTCACGGCCGAGATGTTGCTGATGTTCGAGCGCCACAAGGCCCGCTTCAGCGAGGAGGTGCCCGATTCGCTCGGCAGCTTCCTCTCGTTCGAGCCGGCCTCGGTGCCCTGCCCGAACGTCTCGATCCTCGTCCACCTCGAAGGCCGCCTCGCCGCCGCCAGCTTCCTCGACGTGGGGCACGCGGCGACCTCCGCCGTCTACGCCATGTTCGACCCGGCACACGCGCGGCGCAGCCTCGGCATCTTCACCATGCTCGAAGCCATCCGCTACTCCCGCGCGCACGGCCGCCGCTACTACTACCCCGGCTACGCCTGCCTGGAGCCTTCCGTCTACGACTACAAGAAGAACTTCGCCGGCCTCGAACACTTCGACTGGCGCGGCGCGTGGCTCCCGCTCGGCGG
>JALZHT010000601.1 GCA_030860645.1 Acidobacteriota bacterium | reverse complement strand
GCCTGCGCCTGCGCGAGGTGAAGCCCGTCCGCTACGGCGAGATCGAGTCGCAGGACGACGCGCGCGTCTCGTCGGGCGTCACCGAGTTCGACCGCGCGCTCGGCGGCGGCATCGTGCCCGGCAGCCTCATCCTCATCGGCGGCGACCCCGGCATCGGCAAGTCCACGCTCCTGCTCCAGGTCGCCGACAAGCTGAGCGGCGGCGGGGCGCGCGTCCTCTACGTCTCGGGCGAGGAGTCGGAGCGGCAGATCAAGATGCGCGGCGAGCGGCTCGGCGTCGAGGCCGAGAACCTCTACCTTCTGCCCGAGACCAACCTCGACAACATCCTCGACGAGGTCGAGCGCGCAGAGCCGGCCGCCATCATCGTTGACTCCATCCAGACCGTCTTCTCGCCCAAAATCGAGTCGGCCCCCGGCTCGGTCTCGCAGGTGAGGGAGGTCGCGGGTCAGTTCCTCCTCCTCGCCAAGAACCGCACCATCCCCGTCTTCCTCATCGGCCACGTCACGAAGGAGGGGGCGCTTGCGGGGCCGAAGGCGCTCGAACACATCGTGGACACCGTGCTCTACTTCGAGGGCGAGCGCCACCACAACCACCGCATCGTGCGCGCCACGAAGAACCGCTTCGGCGCGGCCAACGAACTGGGCGTCTTCGAGATGACGGGCGAGGGCCTCGTCCCCGTGGCGAACCCCTCGGAGATGTTCTTGCAGGAGCGGCCGCAGGGCGTCGCCGGCTCGGTCGTCGCGGCCTGCATCGAAGGCACCCGCCCCATGCTCGTGGAGATTCAGGCCCTCGTCTCCGACTCGAAATTCAACTACCCGACGCGCACCGCCCAGGGCTTCAACGCGAACCGCATGGCGCTGCTGCTCGCCGTGCTGGGGCGGCGGGTCGGGCTGGAGCGCCTGCTCAACTCCGACGTGTTTCTCAACGTCGTCGGCGGGTTCGAGGTGGACGAGCCGGCCGCAGACCTCGGCGTCGTCGCCGCCATCGCCTCCAGCTTCGGCAACAAGGTCGTCGACCCGAAGACGGCGGTCTTTGGCGAGATCGGCCTGACGGGCGAGGTGCGCGGCGGGATGCAGGCGCAGGCGCGCGCTCGCGAGGCGCAGGCCCTCGGCTTCAAGCGCATCGTCATGCCGGCCTCCAACACCGCCGGCCTCGAACGCCTGCTCGGCCTCCGCGTCGTCGGCGTGCGCTCGGTCGAGGAAGCTTTAGACGAAATGTTTTAGGAAGGGTTTTGGGTGTTAGGTGCTGGGTGCTGGTTTTTGTCTTTAACCAGCACCTAACACCCAAAACCCAGCACCCTGGTTTTAAGTTATGTACGTTCACGTGATTCACGATCTGGGGCAGGAGGATTTGGTCAGGCCGTACGCGCCGCTGACGGCCGCGTGCGGGCGGGAGTTGAGGGCCGCGCACGAGGTGGTGAGGCCGGAGTCGGACGCCGATTTCTGCGAGGGCTGCCTCTCCTGGTCGAAGCGGAACAGGTATCAGAACTTCCGCTGCGCCGTCGAGATGCGGCCGCGTTGAGCGGGACGCGCGGGCGGGCGGGGCAGGCCGTCGCGCGTGCGGCGTCAACGCCCCGGGACTCCGTGAAAGCTTTTCGTGACGGGGGCGTTACGCCCGTGTTATATTCCTCGCCGTCATGCGCACGAATACCGCACTCATCCGCATCGTCTTCGCGGGCGTCCTCATCGCGGCGGGGTACGTGCTCGACCCCGTCGGCGCGAGGTACGCGGCCGGGGCGGCGCCGGGGGGCGTCCACCTCTTCGGCATCCCGACCCAGTGCGTCTCCGCCCTCCTCGCCGCGCTCATCGCCGGGGCCATCATCCTCTTCGAGATGCGCATCCAGAAGGCGTCTCTGAAGACGCTCATCGGCGCGGCGGTCGGCTCGATCCTCGGCATCATCGGCGGCGTCCTCATCGGCTTCCTCGTCAGCTACCAGGACTCCATCGCCATCCACGGCAGCACGAAGGCTTTTTTGACGCTGCTGCTCGTCTTCCTGATGGCCTACATCGGGCTGATGGTCGGCGCGGCCAAAGGCGACTACCTCGAACTCTCGGCCCTCGGCGGCATCTTCTCGGACAAGGCGACGCGCCACGACGTGAAAATCCTCGACACCTCCGTCATCATTGACGGCCGCATCGCCGACGTGGCCGAGACCGGCTTCCTCTCCGGCACCATCATCATCCCGCAGTTCATCCTCCGCGAGCTGCAACAGGTGGCCGACTCGCCCGACTCCTCGAAGCGCCAGCGGGGCCGGCGCGGCCTCGACATGCTCAACCGGCTGCAATCGAACCCGTCGCTCGACATCCAGGTCGTCGACACCGACTACCCGGCCGTCAAAGAGGTCGACTTAAAACTGCTCGAACTCTCGAAGCAGCTCGACGGCGTCGTCGTCACCAACGATTTCAACCTCAACAAGGTGGCGCAGCTCCACGGCATCCAGGTCCTGAACATCAACGAGCTGGCGAACTCGCTCAAGCCCGTCGTGCTGCCCGGCGAGGCGATGCGCGTCTTCATCCTCAAAGAGGGCAAGGAGTACAACCAGGGCGTCGCCTACCTCGACGACGGGACGATGGTCGTCGTGGACAACGCGCGCCGCATGATCGGCAAGAACGCCGACATCGCGGTGACGAGCGTACTCCAGACCACGGCCGGCAAGATGATCTTCGGCCGGCTCTGGGAGGACGCCGAGAACGGCGCGCAGGGCGGCGAGCGCGTCGCCAACGCGGGCGGCCCGCGCCGCTCCTTCCAGCAGCGCGAGCAGCGCCCGTCGCAGCCCGCGCCCGTCCGCCACGGCGAATCGGTGGAGCAGTAAAAGCCGTGAATCGTGAATCGCGGGTTGAACGTCCTTCAGGTTGAAGGGCGACGTTTCAACCCCGCCGGCTCCCGACCACGATTGACGATTCACGATTCACGATTCACGAGCTTTTATGAACGTGGCGATCATCGCCGCCGGCGGGCGCGGGGAGCGGATGGGCGGCGGGCGGGCCAAGCAGTTCCGGGAAATTTCGGGCACCCCCATCATCATTCACACGCTCAGCAGGTTCGAGCAGTGCGCGTCCGTGGCCGAGGCGGTGGCCGTCGTGCCGGCGGGGGCCGAAGGCGAACTGCTCGCGCTGGCCGCCGCGCACGGCCTCTCGAAGCTCAGGCGGGCGGTCGCCGGC
>JALZHT010000600.1 GCA_030860645.1 Acidobacteriota bacterium | reverse complement strand
TCTACGACGCGCAGGTCGCCTACGCCGAACGGCTCGCCGTCGAGAACGCGCTCGCGGCGCGCGCGTGCGGCGCGACGGTCATCACCTACGCGCGCGTGCGGAAGTTGTTGAGCGAGGGCGGGGCGGTCGCCGGGGTCGAGTTTGAAGACGTGCTCGGGGGCGGCCGGGTTTACACGGCGCGCGCGCGGCTCGTCCTGAACGCGGCGGGGCCGTGGGTGGATGCGGTGCTGGAGGCCGGGGGCGCGGGCGGCGCGCGCCTGCTCGGCGGGACGAAGGGGAGCCACGCCGTCATCGCGCGGTTCGAGGGCGCGCCCGACGTGGCGCTCTACGTCGAGGCGCGCGCCGACGGCCGGCCCTTCTTCATCCTCCCGTGGGACGGGAAGCTTCTGCTCGGCACGACCGACGAGCGCTTCGAGGGCGACCCCGACCGCGCCGTCGCCTCGGGGCCGGAGATTGATTACATCCTCCGCGAGACGAACCGCGCGCTCCCCCGCGCGCGCCTCACGCGCGAGAGCGTGCTCTACGCCTACGCGGGCGTGCGCCCGCTCGCCTTCGCCGGCGCGCGGGAGGCGGCGGCCATCACGCGGCGTCATTTCATCCGCGCCTCGCCGCTCGGCGGCCTCTTCTCCGTGGTCGGCGGGAAGCTCACCACCTACCGCAGCCTCGCGGAGGAGGCGACCGCGTTGCTGTTCCGGCGACTCGGGCGCGAGGCCCCGCCCTGCGCCACCGCGCGGACGCCGCTGCCCGGCGCGGCGGTCGCAGACTTCGCCGCGTTCAGCGATTCCTTCATCGAGCAGAGTGTGCTGCCGCGCGCCTCGGCCGCGCGACTGTTGAGGGTCTACGGCGCGCGCGCGGCCGAGGTCGAGCGCCTCGCGCGCGGGCACGCCGAACTGAGGCTGTGCCTCAGCGAAGAAACCGGCAGCGTCGGCGCGGAAGTCGTGCACGCGTTCAGGAGCGAGCTCGCCGAGACGCTGTCCGACTGTCTGTTGAGGCGGACGATGGCGGGGCTGAACAGCCGCCTCGGGCTGGACGCGGCCGGGCGGGCCGCAGAGGTCGCGCAGAAATTCTTAGGCTGGGACGGAGCGCGCGCCGCGCGCGAGGTCGAAGAGTACCAAAGTTACGTCGCGAGGTTTCAGCTACGATCATAAACAGTCGTTTATGCCACGACGCGGTAGGTCTGCGCCGCGCGGCGCCAAGCGCCGGCTTTCGCTGCGCCCCCCGCCCGCGTGTGGCGCGGCAGGCGCACGTTCTCGAAGTAATCAATGGCGGCGATGCGCAGGCCGATGTCGCGGCCCAGGCGCTCGCTCACGAACCACTTGTGTTCGAGCACGCGGCCCCACTCCGTGGCCGCCTCCGCCGGCGTGAGCCTCACGCCCGCCAGCTTGCGCAGCAGCTTCTGCTCTTCGCTCGCGCCCCCGCGCAAGGTCTGTTCGATCACGTAGTCGAGCTTGAACGGAATCATCAGTAAAACTCCCCTCCTGTCTCGCGGCCGACGCGGCCGCCCTGTCCGCCTCCCGTTAATGTCTGCCGTATGTTTGAAGGGAATGATAGGCATGGCTTTGCCCGGGCGTCTAACTCATTGTGTTCATCGGCCCGATTAACTATATTCATCCACACTTTCGCGACAGAGAGATAACCGATGGAACTGTCCCAGTTACGCACGTTCCGCGAGGTGGCCGAGTCGCTCAGCTTCACGCGGGCGTCACAGAAACTTAACCTGACGCAGTCGGCCGTGAGCCACCAGATCAAGGCGCTGGAGCACGAGTTGGGCGAGCCGCTCTTCATCCGCGCCAAGCGCGGCGTCAAGCTCTCGGACGCGGGCCGCCTCGCGCTCGAATACGCCGCGCGCATCCTCGAAGAGGCCGACGCCCTGCGCGAGCGCATTTCGGGGCGCGACCACGAGCCCCGCGGCCGCGTGCGCGCCGCCGCCGCCACGCAGGCTTTCGTCCACCTCTTCGCCCCGCTCTTCGAGTCGTTCGTGCGCGAGCACCCCGGCATCGAGCTCTCGTTCCGCACGACGGTGAGCACCGAGCAGACCGTGGCCGACATCACGGGCGGCGCGGCCGACGTGGGCTTCGCCTCGCTCCCCGTCTACTCGCCCGCGCTCCAGGTGACGGAGTTGTTCGAGGACGAGCTGGTGCTGGTCGCCGGCCCCCAGCACCGCTTCGCCGGGCGCGGCGAAGTCCCGACCGGCGAACTGCGCCGCGAGCGCTTCGTCCTCTTCGAGCAAGGCGCTTCGATCCGCCGCGCCACCGACGCCTTCTTCAAGCGGGTCGAGCTGAACCCCGACCTCGCGCTCGAATCGAACGACACCTTCTTCATCAAGCTGATGGTCGAGCACGGCCTCGGGCTTTCGCTCCTGCCGTCGTGGGCCGTGCGCGAGGAGACGGCGTCCGGCCGCCTCGCGCGGCTGCGCATCGAGGGGCACCGCCTCGCGCGCTCGGTCGCCGTCGTCGCCCTCGGCCGCTTCCAGCCCTCGCCGACGCGCGCCTTCATCAACTACATCCTCGAACGCCGGGCGCAGCTCCAAGAACTGGCACGGCCGGAGTGAGGGGCGAACAAATCATTAACGGGGATAGACGGGATAAAGAAAATGATGAGTGAGGAGTGATGGAATGACGAATAAAGACGGCGTGCTCCTGATTCATCAATCCGCATCCATCATTTGTCTTTGCACCCTGTCCATCCCTGTTTATATTTCTTTCTTTAAGGCGGTTTGATGATGGCTGACACGAAATCAATCCCGGCGACGATGCGCGCCGTCGAGCTGCGCTCTTACGAGGGGGGCGAGGCCGGCCTGACGGTCGTCGAGAAGCCGGTGCCGCGGCCGGGGCGCGGCGAGGTGCTGGTGCGGATGGCCGCCGCGCCCGTTAACCCCTCCGACTTGATGTTCGTGCGCGGCATGTACGGCCAGCGCAAGCGGCTCCCCGTGGTGCCCGGCTTCGAGGGCAGCGGCGTCGTGGTCGCCGCGGGCGGCGGCCTCATGGCGCGCTACCTCAAGGGGCGGAGGGTCGCCTGCGCCGCGCCCTTCGACGGCGACGGGACGTGGGCCGAGTACATGTCCGCGCCCGCCGCGCAGTGCATCCCTTTGCGCAAGGGCGTCGAGCTGGAACACGCGGCCTCGATGATCGTCAACCCGTTCACGGCGTGGGCGCTGTTGGACAT
>JALZHT010000052.1 GCA_030860645.1 Acidobacteriota bacterium | reverse complement strand
CGGCGACGCGGCCGGCGCGCACGCGCGACCCGGCCGTCGCCCGCAGGCCGCGCACCTCAATCGTGTCCTTAACGGTCAAGGGGACGCCGTGCAGAGCGCCGACCGCATCGCCGCGCGTCAAGGCGCGCTCCGCCCCGCGCGCCTGTTCGACCGCGTCGGGCGCGAGCGTCACGACCGCGTTCAGGCTCGGGTTCAGACGCTCGACGCGGCGCAGGTAAGCCTCGACCGCCTCGACGGGCGAGACCTCCCGGCCACGGATCAACTCGGCCAGCCGCGCGGCGGGAATGGTCGCCAGCTCTTCACTCATTACGAATAAAAGCCGTGAATCGTCAATCGTGTTTGCCTGACAGCCCGACTTGAGTCTTACCACTCAAGCCGAAAACACTCAACCACGATTTACGATTCACGATTCACGGCTTTCGCTGTAGAGCAACTTTCAGTTGAGTGTGGTACGTGGGGAGACTGTAGGGGCAGGGCTTGTCCCTGCCCCTACAGACCCGGCGACCGTACTACATCCGACTGACAACTGATTTAGACGGCACGGGCGGTGGTGCGGATGGCGCGGGTGAAGGCGAAGGAGTTTTTGAACATGGCTTCAACGTCGGTGGCGGTGGCGGGGCGGGAGAAGAGGTTGCCCTGGCCCAGCTCGCAGCCCATCGCGCGGAGGTGCGCGAGTTGCGCGTCGGTCTCGATGCCCTCCGCGATGACGGAGAGCTTCAGGCTGTGGGCCATCATCACGATGGCGCGCGCCAGTTCTGACTGTTCGCCTTGAGGGCCGATGCGGCCGACGAAGGAGCGGTCGATCTTCAGGGCCGTCAGCGGGAAGCGGTGCAGGTAGCTGAGGCTGGCGTAGCCCGTCCCGAAGTCGTCGAGGTAGAGGTCAACGCCCGCCTTGCGGAGCCGCGTGAGCGTCGCCTTGACCGGCTCGGCGTCGGTCATCAGCACGCCCTCCGTGATTTCGAGTTTCAGGGCCGACGGCGCGAGGCCGTGGTGGGCCAGCGCCTCGCCGACCCGGTCGACCAAATCCGGGGCCGAGAAATGTTTCGCCGAGAGGTTGACGGCCACCGACGGGCCGGGGCCGGAAGGGCCGCGCCGCCACTCGCTGGCGCGGCGGCACGCCTCTTCGAGGACGAGGCGGTCAATCTCGATGATGAGTCCGGTCTCCTCGGCCGTGGCGAGGAATTTTTCGGGGAAGATCAGCCCGCGCTCCGGGTGCTGCCAGCGCACCAGCGCCTCGACGCCCGAGACGCGCCCGTCGCGCAGAGAGACGATGGGCTGGTAGCAGACGACCATCTCGCCGCCGGAGACGGCGCGGCGCAGTTCCGTCTCCAGCCGCAGGATTTCGATGGCCTGCGAGTGCATGGCCGCGTCGAAGACCTGGTGGCGCGCCTTGCCGGCCGACTTCGCGCGGTGCATGGCGATGTTGGCGTCGCGCAGGATGTCCTCGGCGCGGCTCTCGCCGATGCCGCTCAGCGCGATGCCGACGCTCGCCGAGGTCGAGTGCTGGTGGCCGCCGAGGTCGTAGGGGCGCGCCAGGTGCTCCTGCACGCGCTCGGCCATGTGGACGGCGGCGTGCGCGTCGCGCGCCCCTTCGAGCAGGATGGTGAACTCGTCGCCGCCGAGCCGCGCCACCGTGTCGCCCGCCCGCGCGCACGCCGCGAGCCTGCGGCCGACTTCGACGAGCAGGCGGTCGCCGGCCGTGTGTCCGAGCGAGTCGTTGACGACCTTGAAGCGGTCGAGGTCGAGGAAGATGACGGCGAACGAGTGCTCGCGATTGCGCCGGAAGCGCTCGACGGCCTGGCCGAGCCGATCCATGAAGAGCGCGCGGTTCGGCAGCCCCGTCAGGGGGTCGTGGAAGGCGTCGTGGATGAGCCTCTCTTCGGCGCGCTTGCGGTCGGTGATGTCGGTCTGCGAGCCGGCCATGCGCGAGGCCCGGCCGTCCTTGTCGCGGACGACGATGCCGCGGCTGAGCATCCAGCGGTAGCCGCCGTCCTTGTGGAGCATGCGGTGCTCGAACTCGAAGTGCGGGCTGCGGCCCTCGACGTGCGCGTCGAGCGCGGCCCGGAGCGCCGCCGCGTCGTCCGGGTGGACGCGCCGCGTCCACTCCTCGGGGCTTTCGCCCACCTCGCCCTCGCCGCAGCCGAGCATCGCCTTCCAGCGCGCCGAGTAGTAGACGCGGCCGGTCTTCAGGTCCCAGTCCCAGAGGCCGTCGTTCGCCCCCTGCGCGGCGAGCGCGTAGCGCTGCTCGCTCTCGCGCAAAGCCCCCTCGAAGCGCGCCCGCTCGCTCAGGCGCGCCACCTTCGCGACGAAGCGCATCGGGTCGTAAGGGGCTTCGAGGTAGTCGTCGGCCCCGGCCTGCAAGCCCTCGACGGCGCTGGCCGAGCCTTTGAGCTGCGCGCTAACGAGGAGGATCGGCGTGGCGAAGAGGTCGGCGTCCGCGCGAATCCAGCGGCACAGCTCAATGCCGCTGCCGCGCGGCATCGCGACGTCGCTGACGACGAGCAGCGGCCGCTCGCGCCGCGCCACCTCGAAAGCCTCGCGGCCGTCGCACGCCTTGAGCACGCGGTAGCCCGACATGTCGAGCAGCACGCTCATCAGTTCGAGCCGGTCGGGCGTGTCGTCCACGACCAGGATGCCTGCGTTGTCGCCGTCTCTCATGCGAGACTCTCCCCCCGCGCCCTCGGGTCAGGCTTCCCGAAGACCCGTTCCCTCTCTTGTCCGCACGGAAATTTCGAGCCTCTAGGCAGAGTATCAAGGCTTATGCCGCGCCCCTTTGCAACTCGCAGGCCACTGACCGAAAAACCCAAAACGGCAGCGCTTTGGCGACGCGCCGGCCCCGCCCCCGACTACCTATTAACTAGTTTTTTCACTGAAAGAGCCGACCCTCGTTGACGAGGACATTTCGCCGGCCGGGTGATTAACTGCTCGCGGGATTCATTTGGCGGCGGAGGGGGGTCGCAGGCTGACCGCATGAACTCAAGACACAGGTTGGTAGTTTTTACATCCCGAGCATCCGATGGCTATTTCAAAACCTCACCGCGGAAGGAAGTCTGTAGGGGTAGGGACAAGCCCTGCCACTACAGACTTCCCCTGCCGGAATCATGCTCCCCGCCTAACCCGGCAGCTACTTCGTCAGGAGTTCGATGAATTTGCGGGCGGCGGTGCCGAGGACGCGGTCGCTGCGGTAGATGATGCCGACCGAGCGCTTCCACTCGGCCTCGGCGAGGGGGACGACGGCGAGTTGGCCGCTGCGCTGCTCGTCGAGCACCGAGGGGCGCGGGACGACGGCGACGCCGAGGCCGGCTTCGACGGCGCGCTTGATGGTCTCGATGTTGTCGAACTCGGCGACGCGGTGGACGGTGACGCCGTGGGCGCGCAGGACGCGGTCGGTGGCGCGGCGCGTCGGGATGTCGCGCTCGAAGAGGACGAAGTCCTGCCCCTGCAAGTCCGCCGCCGCGACCTTTTTCCTTTTGGCGAAGGGGTGCGCGGGCGAGCAGATGAGCACGAGGCGGTCGCCGTCGAGCGTGACCACTTCGAGGCCGCGCCGCTTCTCGGGGAAGGCGACGACGCCCAGCTCGACCGCGCCGCTCAAAACGTCGCGCACGATGCGCGTCGTGCGGCTGTATTCGAGGTCAATCTTGGCCTGCGGGTAGCTCGTCATGAATTTACGCACGACGGGCGGCAGCTCGTGCAGGCCCACGCTGTAGACGGTCGCGACGCGCACCGTCCCCGAGACCGTCCCCGTCAACTGCCGCATGCTCTCTTCGAGCTGGGCGTAGGCGCGCAAGACCTCGCGGCTCGCTTCGTAAAAAGCCTCGCCCGCCTGCGTCAGGTTCAGGTCGCGCCGGCCGCGCACGCGCTCCAGCAGCCGCCTTTTAAATTTCTCTTCGAGGCCGCGCACCTGCTGGCTGACGGCCGACTGCGTCACGAAGTTGCGCTCGGCGGCCTGCGAGAAGCTGCGCGTCTCGACCAGGTCGCAGAAGATTTTGAGGGTCTCGATCTGCACGATGATTTATAAGAACCTTTCAACAGTTTATCCAGTATTTTTCATTTTACCTTATAACCCGCGCGGGGCTAAACTCTGGACGTGCAGGGCAGAATGGCAGTCCCTTCGCCCCTGATTCGGTAAGGCGCGGGGCGCGGGGGCGTTGCTTTTCCGCCTCGCGGGGCTATAATCATGGCCGTTCACCACAGTCTTACTCGTCCAGCGCGCGCCCGGTCTGCGGCCCCCGTGTGCCGCCGGGGCGGGCGCGGCCCGCGCCGGGAAGGAGAGACACTTCTGACATGGCCGTCCGTCTGAGCAGAACTTTCGTCTTGCGCAAGCTCCACCAGTTGTCGGGCATCGTCCCGCTCGGCGCGTTTCTGCTGGAGCACCTCTACACGAACTCGAAGGCCGCGCACCCCACGAAGGGCCAGGAGCACTTCAACCAGGCGGTCGAAGACTTGCAGGCGATCCCCTACATCCTCTTCGTCGAGATCACCTTCATCTTCATCCCGCTCCTCTACCACGCGCTCTACGGCCTCTACATCACGAAGGAGATGCGGCCGAACAACCTCGCCTACCCCTACGCGCGCAACTGGTTCTACACCATCCAGCGCGTCACCGGCATCATCCTCTTCTTCTTCATCCTCTTCCACGTCCTGAACTTCCGCTTCGGGCTGCTGCCCGGTCTGAACGAGATTTCGGTCGCGCACCGCCCCGACCTCGCCTACCAGATCGTCCAGCAGGAGTTCCAGATTCCGTGGGTCATCGCGGTCTACGTCGTCGGCATCGTCTCGACCATCTGGCACTTCGCCAACGGCATCTGGCTCTTCCTCGTCGACTGGGGCGTCGTCATCGGCGCGCGCGCGCAAAGGCTCACCGGCTACGCCTGCATCGGGTTCGGCGTGCTCCTGCTCGCGCTCTGGTTCAACGTGATGACGGCCTTCATCTGGAAGGGCGGGCTGCTCGGAGGTATCTTCTAAAAGTCATGGCAAACAACGGCATCCGCATTGCGGTAGTCGGCGGCGGCCTCGCCGGGCTGGCGGCGGCGATGAAGATCGCCGAGGCCGGCCACGCGGTAGACCTCTTCTCGGTCGTCCCCGTCAAGCGCTCGCACTCGGTCTGCGCGCAGGGCGGCATCAACGGCGCGGTCAACACGAAGGGCGAGGGCGACTCGACGTGGGAGCACTTCGACGACACCGTCTACGGCGGCGACTTCCTCGCCAACCAGCCGCCCGCGAAGGCGATGTGCGAGATGGCCCCCGCCATCATCTACCTCTTCGACCGCATGGGCGTCCCCTTCTCGCGCACGAAGGAGGGCCTCTTAGACTTCCGGCGCTTCGGCGGCACCAAGCACCACCGCACGGCCTTCGCCGGCGCTTCCACGGGTCAGCAACTCCTTTACGCCCTCGACGAGCAGGTGCGGCGCTTCGAGGTCGAGGGCCGCGTCAAGAAGTACGAGCACTGGGAGATGCTCTCGCTCGTCCTCGACGGGCACGGCGTCTGCCGCGGGTTGGTGGCGATGGAGCGCTCGACGCTTGAGCTGAAGGCGTTCCCGGCCGACGCGGTCATCATCGCGACGGGCGGCCCCGGCCTCATCTTCGGCAAGTCCACCAACTCGATGGTCTGCACCGGCTCGGCCGTCTCGGCCTGCTACCAGCAGGGCGCGCGCTACGCCAACGGCGAGTTCATACAGGTGCACCCGACCTCGATCCCGGGCGAGGACAAGCTGCGTTTGATGTCCGAGTCGGCCCGCGGCGAGGGCGGGCGGGTGTGGGTGCCGAAGGCGAAGGGCGACAAGCGCGGGCCGTCGTCCATCCCCGAGGGCGAGCGCTGGTATTTCCTCGAAGAGAAGTACCCGGCCTACGGCAACCTCGTCCCGCGCGACATCGCGACGCGCGAAATCTTCCAGGTCTGTCTGGACGGCTACGGCGTCGGCGGCGAGAACCAGGTCTACCTCGACCTGACGCACATCCCGGCCGAGACCTTAGACCGCAAGCTCGGCGCGATTCTCGAAATCTACGAGATGTTCGTCGGCGACGACCCGCGCCACGTCCCGATGAGAATTTTCCCCGGCGTCCACTACTCGATGGGCGGCCTCTGGGTGGACTTCGAGCAGCGGACGAACATTCCGGGGCTGCTCGCCGCGGGCGAGTGCGACTACTCCATCCATGGGGCGAACCGCCTCGGCGCGAACTCGCTTGTCAGTTGCGTCTACGGCGGCTTCGTCGCCGCGCCGGCGGCCGTCGAGTACGCGAAGAACCTGCGGCGCAACGGGGCCGACGGGTCGAAGATTTACGACGAGGAGCTGAGGTGGCAGAAGGAGCTTAACGACCGCCTGCTCAAGCAGCAGGGGACGGAGAACCAGTACGTCATCCACGACGAGATGGGCAAGTGGATGACGGACAACGTGACGGTCGTCCGCTACAACGACCGGCTCCAGAAGACGGACGAGAAGCTTTTGGAGCTGCTCGACCGCTTCAAGCGCATCTCGCTGAACGACTCGAACATGTGGGCGACGCACGCGCTGCCGCACGCGCGCCAGCTCTACAACATGCTCCAGCTCGCGCGCGTCATCACGCTCGGCGCGCTCAACCGCAACGAGTCGCGCGGCGCGCACTACAAGCCGGACTTCCCCGAGCGCGACGACGAGAACTTCCTCAAGACGACCATCGCCGAGTTCTCCGAGGAGGGGCCGGTCTTCTCCTGGGAGCCGGTCGACATCTCGCTCGTCAAGCCGCGCAAGCGCGACTACAGCAAGGGCAAGCAGGAGGCGAAGACGGCGGCGGCCGGCGGCGCGGCCGAGAACTCGCCGACGAAGGGCGGCGCGGCGCAAATCCCCGCCTCCGGCTGGGAGCAGAAGCCGCCCGACCTCAGCGGCCCGGCCGTCTGGGGCCAGGACAAGGAGGAGGTCGACAAGTCCGTCTCCGGCAACGTCGAGACGCGGGAGGAGCGCGGCGATTCCGTCAAGGACGCGGGCGGTAAGAACCCCGTGTAAAAACACCCGGAGGTAAAGCAGTGACGACGCTGACACAACCCACCACGTTACTAACGCCCGAAGAGTACCTCGCCGCCGAGCGTGAAGCCGAGACCAAGAGCGAGTACGTGGACGGAGTTGTGTACCCCACGACCGGAGCGAGACTCAGACACATCGTGATCGTCGGCAACCTAACCACAGAACTCAACACCCAGCTTCGCGGGCGTCCCTGTTTCGTCCTGCCGAGCGAGATGAAGGTTCGGCTGCCGGACGCGAGCAAGTTCTTTTACCCTGACATCACGGTCGTCTGCGACGAGCCGCAGTTTCACGACGAGCGGACGGACATCATCCTTAATCCTGTCCTGCTCATCGAAGTCCTCTCGAAGAGCACGGAGGCTTTCGACCGGGGGCTGAAGTTTCTGGCTTACCAGCAGTTCCCCTCCCTGCGCGAATACCTTCTCGTCGCACAGGACGCGGCGGCCGTCGAGCAGTTCGTGAAGCAGGATGACGGGTCGTGGGGGTACAGGTTCGTGACCGGGCGGGAAGGCTCGCTCACGCTGCCGGGCGTCGAATGCACGCTTAATTTGGGCGCGGTTTACGACAAGGTGGACTGACGGGAAAATTTATGAGCACGCACACGGAACAGGCGACGGGGCAGGCGGCGAAGGCCGCGCCGAGGTACGTCGAGATACGGGTGAGGCGGCGCGAGGGGCCGAACGCGCCGGCCTACTGGGAGGAGTTCGTCATCCCCTACCGGCCGAACCTTAACATCATCTCCTGCCTGATGGAGATCAGGAAGAACCCGGTCACGAAGGACGGCAAACGGACGACGCCGCCCGTCTGGGACATGAACTGTCTGGAGCAGGTCTGCGGCATCTGCACGATGATCATCAACGGCCGCGTCCGCCAGTCCTGCTCGGCCTTAGTTGACCAGCTCTCGCAGCCGATCACTCTGGAGCCGATGTCGAAATTCCCGAACGTGCGCGACCTCGTCGTTGACCGCTCCGAGATGTTCGAGCACCTCAAGCGCGTCAAGGCGTGGGTCGAGATTGACGGCACGCACGACCTCGGCCCCGGCCCCCGCATGGATCAGGACGACGTGGCCGAGCGCTACGCCTACTCGCGCTGCATGACCTGCGGCTGCTGCCTCGAAGCCTGCCCGCAGTACGGCGACGGCAACTACATCGGCCCGCAGGCCATCGCCCAGGTGCGCTACCAGAACATGCACCCGACGGGCAAGATGACCCGCGACGAGCGCCTCTCCGGCATCACGGGCGAGGACGGCATCACCAACTGCGGCAACGCCCAGAACTGCGTCCAGGCGTGCCCCATGTCCATCCCCTTGACGAAGGCCATCTACGAGGAGAACCGCGAGACGATTCTCTACGGGCTGTTCGGCTGGCTGAGGAAGTAGGCGGTTAAATTAATCGACACACGTTGAGAGGCGGGCCACGCCCGCCTCTCAACGTGTGTCGGTAAACTCATGCGCAAACTGCTCTAACCCGCCGCGTCCGGCTCCAACTGATCTTCGGCGAGCGTGAGCAGCGCGAGGGTCGCGCCGTCCTCGTCCACGAACTCGACCTCGTAATCGCGCGGCGATCCCGGCGGCTGCGGGTGCACCATCAGGACGGCCCCGCGCGCGCCGGCCTTCAGCCCTTCCTCGGAGAGGTCCCGCGACAGGCGGACGACCTGATACTCTGCGAACACTTCACGAGCCTCCTCACTTCTTGGCCGGGATCGAAGTGACCAGCCGCACGACCCCTTCGTTGTTCCTGATCCACGCGAAAGTCACCTCTATGCGCCGGCCGTTCGCCCCGGTGATGCTGATCACCTGATTATACTTCACGCCGTTGGGCGTGGCGGCGGTGTCTCCGCCCGCGAACTGCCGGAGTTCGTTGTACCACTTGCGGTCGATGGGGACGTAGGCGGTGAACCCGCCGCGGCCGTTCGCGTAGTGGTTGTGGCTCCGGCGCGGCGCGCGCCGGAAGTTGTCTATGAAGTGCTGGCGCAGGTCGACGCCGGTGCGCTCTTTGTAGCGGGCGAGGTCGGCCGCGTCGAAGCCGAGGCCGGCGAGCAAGGCGTCGGCGTGCTCCTCGGGCGTGGCGTCCCTGCGCGGTAGGGTGACGGGGACGGCGAATTCGCCCGGCCTGCGCCCGTCGGCGGGCGGCACTGTGGCGGTGGCGGTGGTCGGTTCGACTATGCCATCTCGTTTCGACTCCTCACGCGGGCGCGGAATTGTCCCTCTCATTCAAATTATCGGCGCGCGGGGCCGATTGTTTCCGTCCCGGAGCCGTGGTCAGACCGATTTACTAATGTCGAGGGCGAAATTTCGCTTGATTGTCCGGGGAGATTAATTCACCGCCGCAGACGCAAGGGGGGCGCAGAGAACAGACAATTCTCTGCGCCCCCCTGCGTCTGCGGGGTACCGTCCGCGGCCTTTTTAGCGTGCGCAGTCGCGGCAGTAGCCCGTGATTTCGAGACGGTAGTCTTCGACCTTGAACCCCGCCTGCGGCTTGATCCGCTCGGACAGCGCCGGCCCCGCGTCGGCTTCCAAATCCCAAATCCGCCCGCACCGCAGGCAGCGCGTGTGGTAATGCCTGTCCGTGCGGATGTCGTAACGCGCCGCGGCGTCCCCGTAGCTGAGCTTGGTGATCGCCCCGCAGGCGGCCAGCGCCTCCAGGTTCTTGTAGACGGTCGCCAGGCTGATTCTCGGCAGCTTGTCTTTGATCCGGAGGAAAATCTCTTCGGCCGTCGGGTGGTGCGCGACCCGGCTCAGGTACTCGTAGACGGCCGCCCGCTGGCTCGTCAGGCTGTAGCCGCGCGCCTCCAGCTTCCGCCGCAGCGCCGCTTCAGCCTCTTTCGACTTCCCACGCATCATCCCGCGTAGATTAGCCCAGACGCCGGAGGTTGGCAATCATCACGCCCCGCGCCCGCGCCATAATTAACAATAACTATTCTTCTTGATTTTTCCGACGCCAGGAGTATGATGTGCCCGCACACCCCGCAGGCAAGCGTCCCCCGCAGCGCGTTTCCCAGTTCTTTCACACCGACCTCGCTAATGGAGAGGAGCACCATGAACACCACCACGCGGATCAAGCTTTTCCTGACGCTCGCGCTGGTCGGCGGGCTGGCGGCCGCGGCCTCGTACCAGCCGGGGGCCGGGGCGCAGGATCGCTCGAAGCCCTCGCCCGACCGTGATTCGTCCTTCACGCCCTCCGTCGAGGAGCCGTTCGACGTTGTGCTGAAGCGCGACAAGGCCAACCGCGCGCGCGTCATGGCCGCCGCGCGCAAGCTCCTGGAAGACCGCTACGACCTCACGCGCCGCGTCGACCCGAACGTGAAGATGACGCGCGGCAAGCCGATACCCGTCGGCCCGACGGCGCGCCTCAAGCGCGGGGTGACGTGGGAGCAGTTGGGCCAGATGTCGCCCGAGGAGATCAGGGAGAAAGACCTCTTCCCTTACCTGCCGCTGCCGCACGTCGTCCACGCGGTCGGCGGCATGCTCTTCCCGCAGGAGCACGTCAAGGCGCAGCCGCGGCTCGAACGCTTCGACATGGAGTTCGACATCCCCGAGCACTTCCGGCCCGAGTTCCCGCCCGCCATCTTCCTCACCACGCGCCCCGACCTCGGCGACGTGTCCAAAGGCCAGCTCGTCACCATCAACAACTTCTACGAGCTGTTCAACGGCATCCTCAACCCGAAGCAGCTCGACGGCCTGCGCCTGCTCGTCACGCAGTTCCCGCAGCAGCAGTTCAACGCCACCGCCGACCGCAAGACCGAGAGGCCGGACGGCATGCAGGGCGTGACCTGCCTCGACTGCCACGTCAACGGCCACACGCTCGGCGCGGCGCACCTCGTCGGCGACATCCGCCCGCAGGAGAACCGCCGCCGCATCGAGACGCCGTCCCTGCGCGGCGTCAACATCCAGCGCCTCTTCGGCTCGCAGCGGGCGCTCCGGACGGTCGAGGACTTCACCGAGTTCGAGCAGCGGGCCGCCTACTTCGACGGCGACCCGGTCATGGCGGCCAAGAAGGGCCTCAACATCCTGGAGCGCGGCCACCAGGTGCACAACATGGCCGAGTTCCAGGAGTTGCTCGACTTCCCGCCCGCGCCGAAGCTGAACGTCTTCGGCCGCCTCCACCGGCGCAAGGCGACCGAGGCCGAGGCGCGCGGCGAAGACCTCTTCTTCGGCAAGGCGAAGTGCGCCGAGTGCCACACGCCGCCCTTCTACACCGACGGCACGATGCACGACCTCCAGGTCGAGCGCTTCTTCCGGCCGCGCATGGAGGGCGGGATGATGATCACCAAGCAGGGGCCGATCAAGACCTTCCCCCTGCGCGGCATCAAGGAGTCGCCGCCCTACCTCCACGACGGCCGCCTCCTGACGCTCGAAGACACGGTCGAGTTCTTCAACCTCATCCTCGAAACCCGCCTGACCGCGCAGGAGAAGTCCGACCTCGTCGCCTTCATGCGCGCACTCTAGGCGCTCGCGGATTAGAAAAGAAGTTACGAGTTGCGAGTTTCGGGTTTCGAGTGCAAGACAGGCTGTTTTCC
>JALZHT010000599.1 GCA_030860645.1 Acidobacteriota bacterium | reverse complement strand
TTACTGAAAACTGACGACTGCTTCCACGCCCGTCGCCCCGCGCCACGCGTTCATAGTTTCTTCGAGAGCCAGTGCATGACGTTGAGTAGGAACTGGGCGTTCTGCGGGGCCTGCGGCGCGTTCATGCCGACGCGGGAGCGGTTCGGCCCGGCGAGCTGCGCCGTGAACATGGCCGCCTCGCCGAAGAGCGCGACGCGCCCCTCGCCGAAGCGCAGCGCCGCCCCCTGATACCAGCCCTCGACCGCGACGCGCGGCGTCTGCTCCGTGAACTGCCACGCCACCTGCGGCGTCAGCGAGACGACCCCCTTGCCGAAGACGAGCAGCGGCTCGGCCCCGGCGTCGGCCTGGAAGGCCGAGCCGGTGAAGGTCGCGACCTGCTCGATCCTCTCCGCGCCGGAGCGGCCGCGCGTGATGACGTGATCCCGGAGCGTGCCGGCGGCGCGCGTGAAGGCGAGCGTCCCGCCCTGCGCCCCGGGGACGAGGGCGAAGCCGTTGCTCCAGCGGACGCCGAACGCCTCGCCCAGTTTCTGCGCCGCCCCGCCCATCGGCATGTGGTCGGCGATGAGCAGGAGCGAGCCGCCCCCGCGCACCCACTCGCGCACCGCCGCGATCTCCGCGTCCGTGAAGGCCGAAGGGTTCGGCAGCGACCAGTCGCCGGCGTTGCGCTCGTTGATCGCGTTCGAGATGACGAGGATCTGCCCGCGCTTCAGAGACTCTCTGCTGAAAGGCTCTTTCGACGCCTCGACGCGGTAGCCGTCGCGGCGGAGCAGCTCGGCGAAGGGCCGGTAGCGGCCCGAGGCCGTGTGGAAGTTGTGGTGCGCCTCGTCAACGAGGACGACGGGGCCGCGCCCCTCCTCGTAAGCGGGGCTGGTGACGGGCGGCTTAAAATCCGGGTCGGCGACCTGCTGCGCGAGGGCGGCGGCGCACATGAACAGCAGGGCGGCGAGGGCGGCGGGCGTCCGCGGTCTCGAAAGGGGCATGCGGGCAGGGCCTCCGTTAACGAAGGGGGTCGTCGGGCGTGAGCGATTGTAGCCGATGAGGCGGGAATGCGGAATATGGCGATGGCGGATTGCGGATTTAGAAGACGGGATGTCTTTTCAGTCCGCAATCCGCCATCGGCTATAATGCTTCTTCAAATTCGAACAGCGAGGAGGGGCCGGCGGTGTGGGTCATTCAGTGGGCGAAGTCTGCGACGTGGCGGAACGAGTTCAACATCCCGATCCGGAATTTCGCGAAGGTGTCGGAGGGGGTTTACAGGGGGGCGCTGCCGGGGGCGGACGCTTATTTCGGGCTGGTCAATAAGCTCGGCGTGCGGCGGATTCTCAGCCTCACCGAGGGCGCGCGCGAAAGGGACAGGGAGGCGGCGCTCGCGGCCGGCGTCACCGAGTGGCGGCACATCCCTTTCGCCGACCGCGAGAAGCCGAAGGCCGAACGCGTCCGCGAGTGGCTCGACATCATGCGCACGGCCCCGACCGAAGGGGCCATCTACACGCACTGCATGGGCGGCCGCCACCGCACGGGCGTCCTCGTCGCCGTCCTGCGCGTGGCCGATCAGGGCTGGACGAAGGAGCAAGCCTTCCGCGAGATGCTGCACTACGGCTGGTACGACGCGCGCGGCCACCGCCCCCTGCGCGAGTGGTTCTTCCGCGACTTCGACCCCAAAGACTACGCCGCCACGGACGGCCACAGAGCCGTGGGCGAGTTGGCCGATCTGTCGCGGAACGCCTGACGCCGGCCCCGAGCATCAGATGCCCGTGCACAACTCACCGCAGAGGCGCGGTTAAGAAATTTTTGATTTTAGATTTTTGATTGGCGATTGAAAGCACAGTCCACCTGTCTTTAAATCAAAAATCAAAAATCGCAAATCCAAAATTTCTTAACCGCGCCTCTGCGGTGCATCCCCGTCCAGGTTGCTCCCGAATGTTCCCCTCCGTTTAAAGCATGGCGCTGAGAATCAGGGACACGGCCGGCGTGTCCCTGATTCCCATGAAGCCGGGGGATTCTGCCGTCCCTGCCGCACCGGGAGACTCTGCCGTCCCGTCGGTCGCGCCGGGAACCTCGGTCGGGCCGTCGGCGACGCCGGGAGACTCGGCGACACCCGCGAAGGCGGGGATGGAAAGGGAGAGCGCCAGCAGCAGGCCGGCGCAGAGTTGCCGCAGATGTTTCAGCACGTCCTCCGTCATGCGTTCGAGAATGGTTCGCGGGGCTGGACAGAGAGACGTTGGGTTTCGCGAATCCATGAGGCGAGCCCCGACAATTTGTGAGGGCGAGAGAATATGCCCGCGCCGGCGACACGTCAACGGACGGGGCGGGCGGCGGGTCTTTCTGCCGGGGGGGCCTCAACCCGCCGGCGGGCGGTAGTCGTCGCCCAGTTCGGCGACTCGCTTGAGTTGGTTGATGCGGTCGCGGATGGCGCGGGTGAAGCAGTCGGCCTCTTCGTCGGTGGCGCCGCTGGCGAGGAGGCCCTCGCGGAGTTGGTGGTCGGTGACGCGGCCGAGGTAGCGGCAGAGCCAGCGCACGTCCTCGACCGTGATGTTCTCGGTCGCCTCGTCGGTGCGCTGACCCGTGTAGCCCCAGCGGACGACGCCGCCCTCGACGCCCGTGATGAACTCGGGGTTCTGCGACTCGAACCCCTCGCAGTCCCACTTACCGCGCGTCAGGGGGCTGCCCCACTTCCCCATCGAAGCGCCCCAGTCGATGATGAGGTAGCGGGCCTCGCGCCCCCCGTCCGGCAGCGTGTACTCGAAGACGGCCGTGTTCGACCCGCGCGCCACGTCGCGCACGTCCTTGTTGTCCCAGTTCGACAGGAGCATCAGCATCACCTTCAGCCCCGCCAGCTCCCTCGTCCCGATGAAGGGGTTTTCGTCCCACGACCAGCCGTGCTCGTCGAAGAGTTTCCTGACGCCCTGCTCGTCCAGCTCGAAGCGCGCGTCGCGGAAGCGGCAGTCCTCGGTGACGCAGGTGCTCGCCCGGCCGAGGTTCGTCGCGCCTTCCAGCTCGCCCTCGGGGACGAAGTAGGCGGCCTCGGCGTGGAAGCCGGCGGCCCACGCGAGCCGCACGGCGAAGGTCTCGCTGCGCACCTCGTCGCCCCACTTGACGCGCCACGTCCGCCCCCGGGCGTCGCGCGCCGACAGGCAGGGGTTCGACCCCGTGGCGTGCTCCTCGACGAAGC
>JALZHT010000598.1 GCA_030860645.1 Acidobacteriota bacterium | reverse complement strand
TCTCTGTGCCCTCTGCGGGGCCTCTGTGTTGAGATGGCCGAACGCTACGACCGACCTGCCGATTGTTCCGACGGCGTTCGACGTTCTTACTGCTCGCGTTGGGCGCGGCCCGACTGGATGAGCCGCTGGCGGGCGGTGTTGCCGGGGACGGCGATGTGCGCGGCCGGGTCGAACTCCTTGCCGACCGAGGGGCTGCCCTGCGGCACCCAGATTTCGACGCGGGTCGAGCTGTAGCCGCTCGGCAGGTAGCGCACGTAGTAGCCGTCCGGGTGCAAAGACCACCGGCCGCTCGGCACGTCGCGGCTGCCCTCGCCGAGAGGCGCCGCCCCCGAGAGCACGGCGACGCGCTCCATCTCGGCGAAGCTCGTCCCCGGGCTGGTCAGCATCTGGCGCAGTTGCGCCTCGGCCTGGAGGACGGAGCGGACGCCGGATGGGGCCGAGCCGAGCGCGCGTTCGAGCGCCGGCCCCGACACCACGTCGAGCGCGTTGCGGTTGAGGGAGGCGAGCTGGCGCGGCGTCAAGAGCTGCGACGCCGTCGCCTTCAACTCGGACTGCAAGTCCTCGAACTTGGCGCGCGCGATGATGGCCCACAGGAGCGCCTGAATCCTCTGCTGCGCGATCTCGGGGCGGTTGACCGAGTTGCGCACGATGGTCATCACGGCGTCCTCGGCCGGCCCCTTCGGCGGCGCGTAGAGGTAGCCGTCGCCGCCGCCGGGGCCGTGCGTGCCGGCCTTCAGGCAGTAGCTCTGCGTCTGCATCGCGTAGTAGCCGGGCTGGAGGACGAAGCCGCCGTTGGGGGTGCGCTGGAGCGTCATCAGCGAGCGCCCCGCCTCGCGCGGCGTGAAGCTGTCCTTCGTCGGGTCGCCCCACTTGGCGTCGTCGAGGCTCGTCGTGATGGGCGGCTTGCCTTCGAGAAGTTTGTTGAGCGGGTTCTTATTCTTCAGCTTATCGCCGAGGCCGCCCAGTCCGCCGATCTGCGCCAGGGCGCTCGTGGCGGCGAGGCCGACGAGGCCCAGCGCGAGCATCAAGGAGGCGCGCTGCGTGTTGGGGTGTCTCATTGCTGACCTTTCCCTAAAAAAATTCTGAGATGTGGTTAACGCCGGGCGAGGCCACGGACCGCGTCGGTCAGTTTTCGACCGGCTAGAGTGAGTTAAATTTGAGGAGAGCGAAGAAGGATTATAGCGGCTCGCGGGGCGTCGCGTCACCTCCTAAAGCGTTTCTCGATTGAGCGGGTGGCGTGGAACGGGTCTGTAGGGGCAGGGCCTGTCCCTACCCGCAGGGATTCGACAGGTTCAACGTCGGCTTTAAAGAGTCTTGAGCGGGCAGGGACAAGCCCTGCCCCGACAGTCCTGGCGGACGTATTCTAAGCATCGGCAACCCGCCCTAGCGGACGACGACGTTGACGAGGCGGCCGGGGACGACGACGGTATTGACGACCTGCTTGCCGTCCGTCCACGCGCGCACACGCTCGTCGGCGAGCGCGGCCTCGCGCAGCTCGTCGCGGCCGGCGTCGGCGCTCACCACGATGCGCGCGCGCACCTTGCCGTTGACCTGCACGGGGATTTCCAACTCCTCCTTGCGGGCCAACTGCTCGTCGTACGAGGGCCAGCGCGCGCCGCCCCGGAGGACGCCGCCCGCGTGCCCCAGCCCCTCCCACATCTCCTCGGCGGCGTGGGGCGCGAGCGGCGCGAGCATCAAGACCAGCGCCTCCAGCGCCTCGCGCGCGGCGAACAGGTCAGACGGCGAGGCCGACTCCGGCGTTGCCTTAAAATCGCCGAAGACGTTCGACAGTTCCATCATGGCCGCGACCGCCGTGTTGTAGCGCATCCCCTCGAAGTCCGAGGTGACGCGCGCAATCGTCCGGTGCGTCTCGTGGCGCAGCCGCCGCGCCCCGGGGGAGAACTCGCCGGCCGCCCCGGCGTCGGCGGGCGCGCTCCCGAAGCGTTCGCGCCAGCGGTGGATGAAGGTGTAGACGCGGCGCAGGAAACGCAAGGCCCCGTCAATCCCCGCCTCCTGCCAGCGCAGGTCGTTCTCGACCGGCGCGGCGAAGAGGACGAAGAGGCGCGCGGCGTCGGCCCCGTAGGCCGCGATCATGTCGCGCGGGTCGACGCCGTTGTTCTTGGACTTCCCCATCTTCTCGAACGGCCCGACCGTGACCGGCAGCCCGTCGGCGGCGAGGGTCGCTGCGCGGACGCGCCCGCGCTCGTCGCGCACCACGTCCACGTCGGCCGGGTTGTAGTAGACCTTCTGCCCGGCGTCCTCGCCCTCGCGGTAGAAGATCTCGGCGACGACCATGCCCTGCGTCATCAGCTTCCTGACCGGCTCGTTGAAGCTGACCAGGCCGATGTCGCGCATGAACTTCGTCCAGAAGCGCGTGTAGAGCAGGTGCATGACCGCGTGCTCGACGCCGCCGATGTACTGGTCGACCGGCGTCCAGTAAGCGGCGATGTCTTTATCGAACGGCGCGGACTCGTTCCTCGGGTCGCAGTAGCGGAAGAAGTACCACGACGAGTCTATGAACGTGTCCATCGTGTCCGTCTCGCGCCGCGCCTTGCCTTTGCACTTCGGGCAGGAGGTGTTGACGAACTCCGCGACGCCGGCCAGCGGCGACTGGCCCGCGCCCGTGAACTCGGCGCGCCCGGGAAGCCGGACGGGCAGGTCGCTCTCGGGGACGGGCACCGTGCCGCACCCCTCGCAGTAGACGACGGGGATGGGCGCGCCCCAGAAGCGCTGGCGCGAGATGCCCCAGTCGCGCAGGCGGTAGGTGACGGCCGGCTCGCCGAACCCCCGCGCCCGCGCGTGCTCGGCCATCTCGACGACGGCCGCCTCGGACAGCTTGCCGCTCCAGTCGCCCGAGTTGACCAGGATGCCGTAGTCGGTGAAGGCGTGCGGCATGGCGACCGACTGATCCGGCGAGGTCGGGTCGTGTTCGATCTGCTCCTGCTCGTGCGAGATGCGCTCGATGACGCGGCGGACGGGCAGGGAGTACTTCTGCGCGAACTCGAAGTCGCGCTCGTCGTGCGCGGGGACACTCATGACCGCGCCCGTGCCGTACTCGGCCAGCACGTAGTTGGCGGCCCACACCGGGATTTGCTCGCCGCCGAAGGGGTTGACGGCGAACAGGCCCGTGTTGATGCCCTCCTTCTCCTCCTCCTCGCCCGGCGCGCGCGCGGCGGC
>JALZHT010000597.1 GCA_030860645.1 Acidobacteriota bacterium | reverse complement strand
TTCTCCATCCGCGCCTACTCAGACAGGCTCATGCAGCAGCGCCTCGAAAAGAGCCTCTCGGCCGGCAGCCTCTACGGCACCGTGCTTGAGCTGAAGGAGTTCGCCGAGCGGATGCCGGGGCGCGTCAACCAACTGCTCGACACGCTGACGCAGCGCGGCCTGCGCATCGAGGTGGACGCCGTCGACGAGCGGAGCCTTCTGGAGAGCCTGCACAAGATCGCCAACCGCATCACGCTCGGGCTCGTGCTCGCGGCGCTCATCGTCGGCGCGGCGCTGATGATGCGGGTCGAGTCGACGTGGACCATCCTCGGCTACCCGGCCATCGCCATCATCTTCTTCCTGCTGGCCGCCGTCGGCGCGCTCGTGTTAGTTTTCAACATCATGTTCTTCGACGAAAAGGACAAGGGCGAGCAGGACAAGTGACGCCACAGGAAGGCCAGCACCCCGAAACACTCTACGAGCGCGCCGAGCACGCCGCGCGCACCATCCACGCGCGCGCCGGGGAGGACGTGCGCGTCGCGCTCGTCCTGGGCAGCGGGCTCGGGGCCTTCGCCGACGAGCTGGAGGGCGCGGAGGCCGTCCCCTACGCTGAGATTCCGGGCTTCGCGCGCCCGACCGTCGAGGGGCACGCGGGGCGTCTGGTCGTCGGCCGCGTGGGCGGCGCGGACGTGGCCGTGATGCAGGGGCGGTTCCACTTCTACGAGGGCTACGCGCTCGAAGAGGTGACGTTCCCCGTCCGCGTCCTCGGGCTGCTCGGCGTCAAGACGCTGGTGCTGACGAACGCGGCCGGCGGGCTGAACAACTCCTTCACCGAGGGCGCGCTGATCGTCATCAGCGACCACCTGAACCTGATGGGTACGAACCCCCTGCTCGGCCCGAACGACGAGCGCTTCGGCCCGCGCTTCCCCGACATGACCGAGGTCTACGACCACGAGTACCAGGACATCGCCATCGGCGAGGCGCGCGAGATGGGGCTGGAGCTGCGGCGCGGCATCTACGCGGGGCTGACGGGGCCGTCCTACGAGACGCCCGCCGAGATCCGCATGCTCCGGCTCCTCGGCGCGGACGCCGTCGGCATGAGCACCGTGCCCGAGGCCATCGTCGCGCGCCACATGGGCCTGCGCGTCCTCGGCCTCTCCTGCATCACCAACCTGGCCGCCGGCGTCCTCGACAGGCCCATCAACCACGACGAGGTCATCGAGACCGGCGAGCGCGTCCGCGAGACTTTCGCCGAGTTGCTGCGGAGGGTGATACCGAAACTACAGTAAGTTTCGGGTTTCGAGTTTTGAGTTTCGAGTTAGGAAAAACAACATGTCTTTAACTCGAAACTCGGAACTTTAAACTCGAAACCCTGAGCGAAGCGAAGATGATTATCGGCATCTGCGGCGGGACGGGGTCGGGGAAGACGACGGTGGCGAACCGGATTCTGGAGTCGGTGAGCCGCGACGAGGTCATCTTCCTTCAGCAGGACTCCTACTACCGCGACCTCGACCAGATGCCCCTCGACTACCGGCGCAAGGTCAACTTCGACCACCCGGACGCGATTGATAACGAGCTGTTGGTGGAGCACGTCCGCGCGCTGAAGGCGGGGCGGACGGTGGAGCTGCCGGTCTACGATTTCAAGACGCACACGCGGCGGCCCGAGACCTTGCGGATGGGGCCGCGGCCGATCATCATCGTCGAGGGCATCCTCGTCTTCAACGAGGAGCGCCTGCGCGACGAGATGGACGTGAAGGTCTTCGTCGACACGCCCGACGACATCCGCTTCATCCGCCGCCTGCGCCGCGACGTGGCCGAGCGCGGCCGCACCGTCGAGTCGGTCATCGAGCAGTACCTCGCCACCGTCAGGCCCATGCACATGCAGTTCGTCGAGCCGTCGAAGCGCCACGCCGACGTGATCATCCCCGAGGGCGGGCACAACCTCGTCTCCATCGCGCTCCTCTCGGGGCGCATCCGCGAGCGGCTGGCCGACGCGCGGCGCGCCTCGGCCTCCGCGCCGGCCGTCACCGTCAGCCTCAGCGCCGAACAGGGAGGGTGAGTGAGTCAGGAACAACAGCAGGCAGAGGGGCAACGCCTCGTCGAGGCGGCGAAGGGCGCGCGCGAGTGCGCGCTGGCGCGCTACTCGAACTTCCCCGTCGGCGCGGCGCTCGAAGACGAGGGCGGCCACGTCTACTCGGGGTGCAACATCGAGAGCGCGGCCTACGAGCTGACGATGTGCGCCGAGCGCGTCACCATCTGGAAGGCGCTCTCGGAGGGCGCGCGCCGCTTCCGGCGCATCGCCGTCGTCGCCGACACCGAGCGCCTGACGCCGCCCTGCGGCGCGTGCCGCCAGCTCATCTGGGAGTTCTGCGGCGACATCCCCGTCGTCCTCGCCAACCTGCGCGGCGACACCGAGACCCTGCGCATGAGCGACCTCCTCCCGCGCCCCTTCGACGCGCGGTTCCTCGAAGAGGCCGGCGCGAGAAACGGGGCGGAGTGAGATGCCGGAGGACGAAGAGACCGGTAAAGCGGGCGCGGGCGAGGGCGGCTCCGGCGAGAAGGCGGGCGGCGGCGAGACGACGCCGGTCGAGCGCGTCCTCAACCGCTGGGTCGGCGACGCCATCCACCTCTTCCTCTCGCTGCTCTCCGTCTTCATCCTCGCCGCCGCGACCGTCGCCGCCTACGACACGGCCGTCACGGAGTTCCCGAAGCTCCTCGTGCCGGTCGACGAGTACGACGTTCTACAGAAGATCATCCAGAACATCCTGCTCATCGCCATCGCCGCCGAGCTGGGGCTGCTCCTGCTCTTCCACCGCACGAGTTCGGCCATCGAGGTCATCATCTTCGTCATCGCGCGCAAGATCGTCAGCCCCGAAATCTCGTCGCTCGACCTGCTGCTGAGCGTCGCCGCGCTGTGCGGCCTGCTCGTCGCGCGCTTCTACTTCCTGCCCGGAAAGCCGAAATGAATTTGCTGAAGAGACTACTTCTCGCGGCGGCGTGTGCCGCCCTGTGGTGTGCGGCGCTCGCGCCCGCGGCGGCGCAGAGGCGGCGACCGGAGCGCGTTGACCTGCTCGTCGCGGGCGGGACGGTCGTGACGATGGACAGGGAGCGCCGCGTGATAGAGGCCGGGGCGGTCGCCGTCCGCGGCGGCCGCATCGTCGCCGTCGGGACGCGCGCCGAGGTCGAGCGGCGCTACGC
>JALZHT010000596.1 GCA_030860645.1 Acidobacteriota bacterium | reverse complement strand
GGCCAGGCTCAGGGCGGAGGCCCCGGCGGCGGCGCGCATCGCGTGGCCGACATCCAGCGCCTCATCGAGAACTTGCCCGCGGTCTCGCTCGCCGAGCTGAAGGCCGGGCAGATGATCGTCGTCTCCAGCACAACCGGCGCAGACCCGTCGCGCGTGACGGCCATCCAGCTCGTCGCCGGCATCGAGCCGCTCGTCGCCATGATGTCGCAGCGCCAGGCCGGCCGCCCCGCCGGCGGCGTCGGCCAGATCACGGCCGCCGCGGGACAGATCAACTTCGGCTTCGGCATCGGACAGCCGTGAGGAATTTTTGATTTTGGATTTTAGATTTGCGATTGAAGACGGCATGGCTGCTCTCTTCCAATCGCCAATCAAAAATCTAAAATCAAAAATCACATTAAGGTCATTGATTATGAGATTCACACTGAAAAGCATCGTCGGGGCTTTGTGCGTCGCGCTGGCGTTGGCCGCGTGGGTGGCTCCGGCGTGGGCGCGGCAGGCGGCGTCGGGGACGCTGCGCGGACAGGTCACGGACGAGTTCGGCGGCGTCATCATCGGCGCGACCGTGACGGCGGCGGACGCCGGCGGGCGCGAACGGACGGCGACGACCGACGCGGAAGGCCGCTACGTGCTCGCCGGCCTCGCGCCCGGCCGCTACACGGTGCGCGCCACGTCGTCCGGCTTCGCGCTCTACGAGAACGCCGAGGTCGAGGTGGCGGCGGGCCGCGCCGAACTCAACATCACGCTCGGCGTCGTCCTCGCCAAGGAGGAGGTCGAGGTCGCCGCCGAGGGGCCGCTCAACGTGGACAACGCGAACAGCGCCGGCTCCATCGTCCTCAAGGGCAGCGACCTCGAAGCGCTGCCGGACGACCCCGACGAGTTGGCCGCCGCGCTCGAAGCCCTCGCCGGCCCGGCCGCCGGCCCCAACGGCGGGCAGATCACCATTGACGGCTTCGAGGGCGGGCGCATCCCGCCGAAGGACTCCATCCGCGAAGTCCGCGTCAACGAGAACCCGCTCGCGGCCGAGCGCGACCAGCCCGGCTTCGGCGGCATCCAGATTCTCACCCGCCCCGGCACCGACAAGCTGCGCGGCAGCCTCTACTCGACCTTCACCGACGAGAGCCTGAACGCCCGCAACCCCTTCGCCACGCGCCGGGCCGACTTCCAGTATCGGCAGTTCGGCGGCAACCTCTCCGGCACCATCGTCCCCAAGAAGGCTTCGTTCTTCTTCGACCTCGAACAGAGCGCGACCGACGACAACGACATCGTCAACGCCGTCACCCTCGGCGCGGGCGACGAGGGCGAGCGCTTCGTCACGACGGTGCTCACGCCCGTCCGCCGGTTGAGCGTCAACCCGCGCCTCGACTACCAGATCAACCAGAACCACACGCTCGTCGGGCGCTACAGCTTCTTCCGCGACGAGCGCGAGAACCAGGGCGTCTCGACCTTCTCGCTGCCCGAGCGCGCCTTCGACACCGCGCGCCGCTCGCACACCGTGCAGCTCACCGAGACGGCCGTCCTCAACGCCTCGACCGTCAACGAGACGCGCTTCCAGTTCATAGACAACCGCTTCGAGCAGACGGCGCTCGGCGACGCGACGGCCGTCAACGTCCTCGAATCCTTCTTCTCCGGCGGGGCCAACGTCGGCGCATCCTTCAGCCGCGACCGCCGCTGGGAAGTGACCAACACGACGACCGTCGCCCGCGGCCCGCACGCCATCAAGTTCGGCGGCCGGCTGCGCGGCGTCCGCCTCTCCGACTTCTCCGAGAACAATTTCAACGGCACCTACACCTTCGGCGGCGGCCTCGCGGCGGCGCTCGACGAGAACGACGAAGTTATCTTCGGCGGCGACGGCCGGCCCGTGCTCGTGCAGATCACGAGCCTCGAACGCTTCCGCCGCACCGTGGCCTTCGGCCGCGACGGCCTGCCTCCAAACCGCGGCGACCTGACCGCCGGGCAGCTCGGCTTCGGCCCGACGCTCTTCTCTTTGAGCGGCGGCGAGCCGCTGGCCGAGATCAGCCAGGTGGACTTCGGCGGCTTCGTGCAGGACGACTGGAAGATTCGGCAGAACCTCACCGTCGGCGCGGGGCTGCGCTACGAGGTGCAGTCGAACATCAACAGCCGTTTCAATTTCGCCCCGCGCGTCTACGTCGCCTGGTCGCCCGACGGCGGCGGGCAGCAGCAGCCCAAGACGGTCTTCCGCTTCGGCTTCGGCATCTTCTACGACCGCGTCGCGGAGAGCCTCTCGCTCCAGGAGCGCCGCTTCGACGGCCTCAGCCAGCGGCAGTTCGTCGTCACCGACCCCGAAGTTTTGACGCGGGCCGTCTTCACGGGCGACGGCGGCGTGACGGACGTGCCGACCATCGAGGAGCTGAGCGCCTTCGCGCTGCCGCAGGTGACGCGCCGCCTCGCCGAAGACGTGCAAGCCCCTTACTCCTACTCCGGCGGCCTCATCTTCGAGCGCCAGTTGCCGAAGAAGTTCACCGTCTACGGCTTCCTGATGTTCCACCACACGCGCCACGTCCTGCGCTCGCGCAACGTCAACGCGCCGCTCACAGGCCCCGACGGACTCCCGCTCGAAGACGCCGACGGCGACTTCATCCGGCCGACGCCGGGCGCGGGCGACGTTTATCAGTTCGAGTCGTCGGGGACGCAGAACATGCGTCAGGTCAACGTCGGCGTGCGCAACCAGATCAACCGCGTCTTCTCCGTCTTCGCCAACTACAACTGGGGCAAGGCCGAGGGCGACACCGACGGCCCCTTCGGCTTCCCGGCCAACCAGTACGACGCGAGCAACGAGTACGCGCGCACCCCCTGGGACGCGCGCCACCGCTTCAACTTCGGCGGCTCGCTCGGCGTCCCGTACCTGAACCTTTTGCTCAACCCCATCGTCATCGCGCGCACCGGCACGCCCTTTAACATCACGACGGGCTTCGACCGCAACGGCGACGGCATCATCAACGACCGCCCGGCCTTCGCCGACGCGCTGACGCCGGCCGCCGACCTCCGGCGCACGCCGTGGGGCGACTTCGACATCAACCCCAAGCCGGGCCAGGCCATCATCCCGCGCAACTACGGCGAAGGCCCCGGCTTCATCTCCTTCAACCTCCGCGTCAGCCGCCAGATCAGCTTCGGCGACCTGCCCGGCGCGCGCGGCGAGGCGGCGCAGCAGGGCGGCGGTCAGCAG
>JALZHT010000595.1 GCA_030860645.1 Acidobacteriota bacterium | reverse complement strand
AGAGGGAGGCGCCGGGGGCTTCATCTCACCCACGGGCTTTAGAGCCGGATGCCGGGCGCAGCCTCACCGGCGCCTCAGTTGCGGCTGAGAGCTTGTCGCTTCAAAGCCGCGTGAGTCAACATACAAGGTTGTGTTTACTGAAACCGGCGGGCAGGGACAAGCCCTGCCCCTACAGACATCATCCGCGCCGAGGCTTGGGGCTGGTTCCAATCGCGCCGCCGGATCAGGATTCCTAGGAGGCCAGTATGAACGGGAAGCTGAAGGTCGGAAGAGTTTCTCTCGCCGTCACCGCCGTTTTACTCATCTTCGCGCTCGCCGCCCCGGCCGCGCCCGCGCCCCAGCCGCGCAGGGCCTCCGCGGCGCAGCTCCAGGCCATCCGCCGTTACATCAAGCAGAGTTGGCACACCCTCACGCGCTCGAACGCCCAACTCGCCACCGCGGCCGTTGACCCCAAATTCAAAAGGGACGCCGGCAGGTGGCCGGTCTACGTCCCCGCCCGCGAGGACGTGGGACGGATCGAGCGGGCGCTGCGCGCGCAGATGCCGGCGGCCGACTTCGCGCGCATCGAAATCCGGCGGTTGCCCGACGACGCCGCGCGGGTCGCCGAGCCGGGACTGCTCTACCTGCCGCACCCTTACGTCGTGCCGGGCGGGCGCTTCAACGAGATGTACGGCTGGGACAGCTACTTCATCCAGGTCGGCCTGCTGCGCGACGGCGAGGTCGAACGGGCGAAGAACATGACCGACAACTTCATCTACGAAGTCGAGAACTACGGCAGGGTGCTCAACGCCAACCGCACCTACTTCCTCACGCGCTCGCAGCCGCCCTTCCTGACCCGGATGATTCTGGATGTCTACCGCCGGCGTCCCGACCGCGCCTGGCTGCAAAGGGCCTTCCCCGCCGTCGAGAAGTACCACCGCTTCTGGAACGCGGAGCCGCACCTCGTGAAAGAGACGAACCTTTCGCGCTATTTCGATTTGGGTGAAGGCCCGGCCCCCGAGGTCGTCTCCGACGAGCGCGACGCCCAGGGGCGCACGCACTACGACCGCGTCAAGGAGTTCTACCGCACCCACGAGGTGACGGACTACGACGTGAGTCAGTTCTACGACCGCGCGCGCGACGAGCTGACGCCGCTCTTCTACAAGGGCGACCGCTCGATGCGCGAGTCGGGCTTCGACCCCTCGAACCGCTTCGGCCCCTTCAGCGCCGACATCATCAGCTACAACCCCGTGTGCCTCAACTCGCTGCTCTACGTGATGGAGCAAGACGCCGCGACGATGCTGCGGATCCTCGGGCGCGGGCGCGCGGCGCGCGCGTGGGTGCGGCGCGCCGAAGACAGGCGGCGGGCGATCAACCGCCTCATGTGGGACGAGCAGGACGGCCTCTACTACGATTACAACTTCCGTACGGGGCGCGTGCGGCGCTACCCGTTCGCCACCACCTTCTACCCGCTGTGGGCCGGGATCGCCACGCCGGCGCAGGCCGCCCGCGTGGTCGCCAACCTCCACCGCCTGGAGCGGGCGGGCGGCCTCCAGACGAGCACCAACGTCTCGGGCAGCCAGTGGGACGCGCCCTTCGGCTGGGCACCGATGCAGCAGATAGCGGTCGAGGGGCTGCGCCGCTACGGCTTCAGGCGGGAGGCCGACCGCGTCGCCGCCAACTTCCTCTCGCTCGTGCTCAAGGAGTTCATCCAGCACAACACCATCGTCGAGAAGTACGACGTGGCGCGCCGCGAGTCGGAGGTGAGCGGCGGCATCAAGTTCGGGTACGACTACAACGTGATCGGCTTCGGCTGGACGAACGCGGCCTTCGTCGAACTCTACGCCGGGATGCCCGCGGAGAGCCGGCCCGACGTGCTGAGGCTGGGCGGCGTGCCCGTGCCGCGGGGCCGCGCCGCGGCGGCCGGTAGGTGAAGGCGGCGGGTCAGGTGCGCGTTGCGTTTCTCAGGCGGAGCAAATATTCTTACACGCCGTCGGCGTGAATTTCGTCCGAAGCGGCTTCGCCGCCGTCCCCCGCTCACGAGTTGAGACACCATGTACAAGTTTGTCGCCCCCGGGGCGTTGAGCCTCATCCTTTACGGCGTCGGCCTGGGCTTCGTGCCGGGCGGGGCGCGCGTCTTCGCGCAGACGGGCCGGCCGCCGGAGGCTCACGCGCAGACGCCCCCGCCACCCGTCGCGCGGGCGCAGGGCTTTCTCAAAGAGGGGAAGATTGATGCCGCCATCAACGTCCTGCTGGCGGCACAGGCGGGCCCGGGGGACAGGCAGGTCGGCTACCTTCTGGGATTGGCCTATTACCGGAAGGGCGATTACGTGCGCGCGATTCAGTACCTCTCGAAAGTCGCCAACGCGCCGGCCGGCGAGGGCGGCGAATACCGGCAGGCCGTGCAGATGCTCGGCCTCTCTCACTACATGCTCGGCCACGCCAAAGAGGCCGTCCCCTACCTCGAACAGCTCCACCGCTGGACGCCCGAGGGCACGGAGGTCGCTTACGCGCTCGGCGTCAGCTACGTCCGCATCCGGGAGGCCGGGAAGGCGCGCGAGACCTTCGCGCGGATGTTCAAAATCCCGCCCGGCTCGGCCTCCGCGTACCTGATTAACGCGCAGATGATGGTGCGGCAGCAGATGGAGGAGTCGGCCGTCCCGGAGTTGCAGAAGGCGCTCGAACTCGACCCGCGACTGCCGCAGGCCAACTTCCTCCTCGGCGAACTCGCCATCTACCACGCGCAGATTGAACGCGGCATCGAGCTTTTGCAGAAGGAGATCGCCCTTAACCCGGCGTTCGGCATGGCCTACTACCGGCTCGGCGAAGCCTACACGCGGCAGCTCAAGTGGGACGAGGCCATCGCCCCGCTGCAAAAGTCCGTCTGGCTCAACCCGTTCTTCAGCGGGCCGTACATCGTCCTCGGCAAGGTCTACCTGAAGAAGGCCGACCTCGCGAACGCCGAGAACATGCTCCGGCGCGCGCTCCAGATGGACCCCAACAACTACTCGGGCCACCACCTGCTCGCGCAAGTCCTCCAGCAGGCCAACCGCATGGAGGAGGCCAGGAGAGAGTTTGAGCTTGCCGAGCGGCTCCGCGGCAGCGCGGGCGAGAATCATGAGCGGGAGTGAGTCCGCCCCGACGAAATCCGCGCGGCTCGCGCTCCTCTGCCTGGCGCTGCTCGCCGCCCGGCCGGTCTGCCCCGCGCAGCCTTCGGC
>JALZHT010000594.1 GCA_030860645.1 Acidobacteriota bacterium | reverse complement strand
ACCCACGGGATGTTGCGCCGCCCGGCGGCCTCGACGATGGCGCGCGTCGAAGGCCCCAGTTCCGTGCGCGCGGCGAGGCGGCGGGCCTCGCACAGCTTCTCCTCGGCGGGGAAGGCGCGGCCCGCGAGGACGGCTTCGACGAGTGAGACCGCGGTTTCGAGCAGGAACCGCGTGCACCGCTCGGCCCTGTACTCGACGACGACGTTGTAAACGCCCTCGCGGTCGGCCGCGCGCGTCTTGCCGTGGTTGACGCCGACGCCCGCGAGCCCCATCAACTCCAGCGCGACGTGCTCGACGACGTGGCCGAAGTAGGTGCCCTCGCCGAGGCGCTCGACGAAGCCGCCCGCGTGGCCCTTCGAGCAGTGGTGTTGGCCGAGGCCGGGCAGGAGTCCGAGCAGGCGCTCGTTGAAGCCTCCGAACTCGCGGCTCTCGCGGTCGGCGAGGTCTTCGAGGTCGAGGCGCATGAGGAGCGCGGGTCTGTGCGTGTAGACGTTCGGTCCGGCGAGCGTGCGGATCGATTCGACTCTCATTTCTTACCCTTCGTTCGTTTGCCCCGCGCCCGGCCCGCCGGCTTCTTCCCCGGCTTGGCCTCTCCCGGCGCGTCGTCGCCGTCGGAGTCCGAGGACTTGGATCGCTTGACCTTGCCCCCGTCAATGACGGGTTCGCGGGCGGCGAGGTCGAATTTGTGGCCGGCCGAGAGCACGTGCACGCGGACGCCGAAGAGCGAGAGGTTCTTCTCGTCCTCGGCGTAGGGCAGGCTCGTGTAGGTCATCGCGCCGGCGTCAATGACCGTCACGGCCCCGCGGCCCAAGACCTCGAACTCGGTCTTGTTGACGACCATCGCCGTCTCCTCGTCAATGCCGAGGCCGAGGTCTTGCGGGTAGTGTGCGACGGCGGTGAGGAGCCGGCCGAAGCGGCCGCGCTGCGAGAAGTGGGTGTCGATGATCGCGCCGACGAGCAGGTCCATGCCCGGCCCGATCTCGACGCCGCCGAGCTTCGGGTTCTCGCCCGACTCGCCGCCGATGAGCATCGAGTTCGACATCATGGCCGCGCCGGCGCTCGTCCCGCCGACGACGAGGCCGCGCTCGTGGCGGCGGAAGATGAGCTTCTGCATCTGGCTTCCGCCGAGCAGGCTCGTGATGTGGAGTTGGTCGCCGCCGGTGAAGAAGAGGCCCGTCGCGTTCTCGACGGCCGCGAGCGACTCGGGCTTCGCGGCGTCGGCGCGCGTGGAAACGTCCACCACCTGCACGTCGTCGAGGCCGAGCCGCCTGAAGGCGGCGCGGTACTCGTCGGCCGCGGCCGCGGGGTCGTCCGTGGCGACGGTCATCACGACGAGGCGCGCCTTCGCCCCGCGCGCGAGCTTGACGAACTCCTTCAGGAGCGGCGCGTCGCCCCCCTTGATGTCGCCGCCGCCGACGGCGAACAGCCTCCCGCGTGCCTCGCTCAGTTCCATAACCTCTCCGTCCGAGACGGGAGTCGCCGACGCGCGGGCCGTTGTGACACGGCCCCGCGCCGAAACCCCAAAGGGGCAGAAAAGGATTCTCAAAAACCGACGTGAATGTGGGACGCCAATCCTAAGCGGGGGATTTAACTAATGTGTGTTTATAAGGTGGGCAAATCTTGCACGTCTGTCCCGGCCCGTACCGACGGGGAGCCACGGGCTTCCGGGTTCGAGGAATTTTTAATTTTCGATTCGGAGGCCGCCCGGCCTCCGTCTTTCAATCGCAAATCTAAAATCGCAAATCTAAAATTTACTGGACGAGCGGGGCGCGGTTCTGGAGGTCGAAGCGGTAGCCGGCGGGGAGGACGTGGACGCGGACGCCGCAGATGGCGAGCAGTTCGTGGCGCTCGACCTCGCCGAGGTTGGTGTGGGTGAGGCCGCCGGCGTCGATGACGGTGACGGAGCCGTGGCCGAAGACTTCGAAGGTGTGGCCGCGGACGACGGCGGCCGTGTCCTCGTCAACGCCGAGGCCGAGTTCGTGCGGGTGCTGGGCGATGGCGGCGAGCAGGCGGCGCAGGCGGCCGCGCTGCTCGAAGTGCTGGTCAATGAGGACGCCGGGCAGGAAGCCGAGGCCCGACCCGAGCTCGACCATCCCGGCGCGCAGCGTCATCGTCGGCGCGTTGCCGACGATCATCACGCTCGACATCATGGCCGCGCCGGCGCTCGTCCCGGCCAGCACGAGTCCGCCCTCGCGTTGCAGGTGCAGTTCGGTGTCGAGCCGCGTCCCGCCGAGCAGGCGCGTCAGGCGGAGTTGGTTGCCGCCGGTGAAGAAGACGCCCGTCGCCTCGCGGACGACCTTGAGGGCCGCCTCGCTGTTGGCGTCGGCGCGCGCCCGGACGCCGAGCGCGCGGAGGCTGCGCGCGCCGAGACGCCGGAAGGCCCGCAGGTAGGTTGACTCGACCTCGGCCGGCGTTTCGGAGGCGACGGAGACGAGGGCGATCCGGGCGCGCTTGCCGCCCGCGAGCCGCACGAACTCGCGCAGGATTTCGCTCTCCCCGTCCCGATCCTCCGCGCCGCCGATGATGACGAGCTCGCCCCCGCGCCGCTCCGCCTTTTTCCTCGCCATGCTTCGATACGAAAGAGGGTGCTGGGTGCTAGGTGCTGGGTGCTGGGGGAAGACAACTCGCTTTTACCCGGCACCCAAAACCCAGCACCCAGCACCCTCTTTCTACTTGTTGGCCGCCGCGGGTTGCGCCGGGGCCTCTTGCTGCCGGAGTTTGGCGAGGCGTTCGCGCGCCCAAGCGGGTACGTCGCCCAGCCGCCCGGTCGCGCGGACGTAGCTCTCCATCGCCGCCAGCGCCTCGGCCGGCTTGCCTTGCTTCTCGCGGGCGCGGCTGAGGTCGGCGAAGAACTGCGGGCCGGTGTCGCCCATCAGTTCGGCGGCGCGCGCGTAGGCGTCGCCCGCCTGCGCGAACTGCCCGGTGTGCTCGTAGAGCCGGCCGAGGTGGTAGAAGGCGACGGGGTAGCGCGACCCCGAGCGCCGGATGACGAGGAGGAGTTGATTGATGGCCTCGTCGGTGCGGCGCAGGCTGGAGAGGGCGAAGCCGAGTTCGAGGTCGGCCGGCGCGAAGTAGCCGCCGTTGCTCTCGATGGCGTCGCGGTAGAGCGCGACGGCCTGTTCGAGGCGCGCCGACTCGCGCGCGGCGCGCGCCCGGCGCAAGAAGTCGTAGGTCTGGCTGCGCACGACGAGCGGCCGCAGCGC
>JALZHT010000593.1 GCA_030860645.1 Acidobacteriota bacterium | reverse complement strand
GGAGAAGCCGCTCCGCTACATCATCCAGAACCTGGAGCGCGCCTACGGCGTGCCCGAGAACAAGTGGACTGACTGGGACCCGCTTGACATGCTCGTCGCCACGATCCTCTCGCAGGCGACGAGCGACGCGAACAGCGACCGCACCTTCGACGCCCTCAAGCGGCGCTTCCCCGCCTGGGACGCGGTCTTGCGCGCGCGCCAACAGACGCTCGCCGACACCATCCGCCTGGGCGGCCTCGCCAACCAGAAGGCCGCCGTCATCCGCGACCTGCTGAGGCAGATTAAGGAGCGGCACGGCTCGCTCGACCTCTCGTTCCTGCGCGGGATGCCGACCGAGGAGGCCGCGCGCTACCTCTCCAGCTTCCGCGGCGTCGGCCCGAAGACCGCGGCCTGCACGCTCCTCTTCGCCTGCGGCCGTGAAATCTTCCCGCTCGACACGCACATCTTCCGCGTCCTGCGCCGAGTCGGCCTCGTCCCCGCGAAATGCTCCGACGCCCGCGCCCACGAGCTGATGACGCGCGCCGTCCCCGCCGGCAAGTTCTACTCCTTCCACGTCAACCTCATCCGCCACGGCCGCCGCCTCTGCCGCCCCCGCGACCCCCTCTGCGAGCGCTGCCCCATCGTCGAGTACTGCGACTACGGGCGCGAAGTCATTTGAAGTGGTGTTTGTAATCCGTGCCCTCATCTTGCGATGCGGGTCATCTGCACTCTCGCCCCGCGCCCGAGGATGGCATCGCCGGGACTCGTTTTAAGGCCGTCTTCGGCGAACCCGAGAGACCCGAAGAACTGCCGCGCGACCTCATTCGACTCGCGGACTTCCAGCCTGAGCACGCCTTTATTCTGGCCTCCGGGGGCGTTGCGGATGTGTTCCACCAGCCGGGTGCCGACGTGCTTCCCACGCATCGCGGGACTGACCGCCAGATATACAATCTGCAATTCGTCCGGCCCCAGCGCCGGCAGTTCGGTCCCGAGTGTCCGCAGATTCCGGAACGTTCTCATCAGCCCGACGACTCCGAGATGCCGCAGAACAACGAATGCCGAGCCGACGGCGGAAGTGATGTTCTTGAGTGGCGTGCAAGATTCCCTGGTATGGAACAACAGACATCCGACTATCTCGCGCGTCGTCTGCTCGCGGGCGATATAGAAAGCCTCATAGCCCAGAGGATGCTTGCCCCCGTTTACCAGGAGAATATCTTTAAAGACGCGGAGCGTGAGCGCGCCGCCCGCGCCGAAGGCCGCCGTGTAGTAGTAGCCGAAGTGGCGGATCAGCAGCTCGGCCAACTTCTCCACGTCCCCTCGTTCTGGTCTCTGAATTACGACCTCAACCGCACGGCCGCGGGCGTCATCGCCTGACGCGGGCGGGGCTTTGAAATGGGCGGGCGGGTGCGCACTAGGAGCGTCGTTTTCGTCAGGCTTGTCGTGGGGAAGATCGAGTTGCATGACAACGCGGGCGAAATCTCACGGGAGCGACAGCATTATTTGTGCAGGGGCATTCGTTTTTTGCTCGGGTCGGAGCGCTTCTTGCGCAGCCTCAGCGGGGCTTGCGAAATCTGACTCGGTTTGCCTTCCGGAGCGTTACCCGGTTTTGCCTCCGGAGGGTCGCCCGGCGTTGACTGCAAAGCCTCGGCAAGCCGCGAGATGTAATCTCCTTCGGGGAAAGTGGTACGGAGCGAATAGTAAATATTAAAGCAGAGCACGGCCGCGGTGCTCCCGGCCAGGAGCATTTGAACTTCCGGCATCAGTCCGCGGTTGGTGATAATGATGAGCGAGACGATTAAACCCAAAATAAGCCCGGCAATGTTGACGACCTGAAGCCTCACCTCGCGAATGTAGTCTCCGTGTATGGGGAGGATGCTTTGGTTGAAGCGGTATAAGGCCCCCAAGTAGCCGGCGATGGAGACAAACGCGATGACAATGAGCCAGCGGTGAAAACTCGGCCCGTCGAATTTCGGGGTGATGGTCATGAATATTAAGAACTCAAGCGCGCCCACCCCGAAGATCAGCAGGACATCGAATAAGCCGGGCCTCCACGGCTTATAATCGACGGCGGCGGTCAGATACGTTTGAATAAATCGTGCCACCAGCACTACACACAACAAGGCGTGAGCGACGATGTTGTAATTAGCGGGCGAATGGTTGAACTTCTCGAAAACAGGGATCAGGCGGGCCGCCAGCACGGCCAGTAAAGCACCCTGAATGAGGAAAACGACGCCGCCCACGATGGACGACCAATTGGCCGTGAGATGGGGATGTGGCCGAGAGTTATTCAACTCAGCCTCCATGAGGTAAAGCCTAGCCGGCGGCCGCCGCAGGGGAAGAGGGAACTAGCTTATAAAAATTTAGACGCCGCCAACTACGGAAAGGTTCCATCAAAAAACCTATGCGTTATAGTTGAGTTGTTATGTGTTTAGAGTTCACCCCCGGCCGACGCCGGATGAGGCTTCACGCCTGCCGCCCGAACTTTTCAGACGCGCGCTGATTATAATGACCCGGCCTGAGAATCCTGCCGCCCTCGCCTCGGATTATTTATGGTAAAAATCTCAGACGTGTGATGAGGACGGGCCGCCGATCTCGAACCGGAGAGACGCCTCGCCTCGATTGAGTAATCCACGACCCCCGGAGGAGAACGAGATGAACTGCATGAACTGCGGCAACGAGATGAGGCCGGACGTGAAGTTCTGCCCGAAGTGCGGAACCCCCGTCCCGCAGCCCGCGCCCTTCGCGCCCCCGCCCGGCGGGCAGGTGCGCACCTCGTGGGCCGCCACGCCCGCGGCCGCGCCGCCGCGGCGCAAATCGCGCGCCGGTAAAATCCTCCTCCTCGTCTTCGGCGTCTTCCTCGTGCTCGCGGGCGGGGCCGCCGTCGCCGTCTACTACGGCGTGCGCTACTTCGCCGACAGCGTGAAGTCCTCCGAGCCTTACCGCGTCGCCGAGAAGGAACTGCGCGGGAGCCCGGCCGCCGCCGAGGCGCTCGGCGAGATCAAGAGCACGGGCTTCCCCCTCGGCACTTTCAACACGGAGGCCGGCGGCTCGGGCCACGCCGCCTTCACCATGTCGGTCGAGGGCACGAAGGCGAGCGGGCAGTACGCCGCCGTGCTCACGCGCCAGTCGGGCGAGTGGCGCGTCACGAGCGGCATCCTACGGATGTCCGGCGGCGAGGTCGTCACCCTCGTCGGCGACGGGGAGGGCGCAGAGGCAGCGGCCTCCGACG
>JALZHT010000592.1 GCA_030860645.1 Acidobacteriota bacterium | reverse complement strand
GCGGGACGCTGCGCGGCCCCTTCGTATCTCGTCGGGCCGGCATCGGGTTTTCAAAGACCGGAATCCTGAGTACAAGGGACTGACGAAGGAAGAGGCTGCCTAATGCTCGGATGGCGGCACTGGTATCCAAGTGCCGCCAGTCTCCGACCACATCATTTCGGTTTCCGTTGACGCGCCCTCTCTGATAGTGCGAAGGCTGCCGTTTAGTTTTATTTGCGCCGCGACCGCCAGCCCCGCAAAAAGCAGCGTAAGAAAAGCGGTAACAACCGTCACGGCGACGTATACCGCATAGGTGCGGTCGTTGGTTATCGTCCCTGTGGTGACGGCCAGTAGGAAACTCACAAAGGCACTCAACGACATGCCTGAAAGCGCAAAATACAGTGAACTCTCAAAGGAGGCCATGCGCAAAGACATAAGTTCGTGGTCGAAGACCGGGCGCATCTTTACCTTCCTCCTTCCGAAGACAACAAGGAGCGGAGGCTCCCGCGCTGGCTGGACGTTGGGTAGTGGCGTTTTATTTTCTTCCATGCTAGTACGGCGTCAGATTCGCCCTCATCCCTTGTAGCAGGTCGCTTAATCCGAGTTGTTCCATACTTAGCAGCAAAGTATTGCCGCATGTGTTGCAGTTTACCGCCACACAGGGCAACCCCCGATTCGTCAGACTGGCTAGTCCGGGTACGCCCGTCAGTGGAAGAACAACGAAGCCCGGCGCAATCGTCCAATTGTTCATCCCGCATACGGCGCAGGCTTTCGGGGCGCGGCGCTTGGAGAGTTCCGCTTGGATTCTCTCGCCTATTTCTCGTGTGTATGTCAGCATAGGCCGCGAGCATATTCTTTCTATCTCCTTGCGACAAGTAGTTAATCACCCTCTTTTCTAGGAGCAACACAAATTAGGACACAACCGCAATTCCCCTTTCCTTGACACCACTTACCGCCGCCGCTATCATCCTTGTTTTCGGCTAGGGCCGGCCGCCGTGTCTGTAGAGTTATGTTCGAGTCTTTATCCGACAAGCTGAAGCGGGCGCTGAAGAACCTGCGCGGGGAGGGCGTGCTGACGCCGGAGCACGTCGAGGCCGCCCTGCGCGAAATCCGCATGGCGCTCCTTGAAGCCGACGTTAACTACAAAGTCGCCAAAGACTTCATCGCCTCCGTCAAGGCGAAGGCCGAGGGGCAGCAGGTCTGGCAGGAGTTGAAGCCCTCGGAGCAGGTCGTCAAGATCGTCTACGACGAGCTGGTCGAGCTGCTCGGCGGGACCAGCTCGCGGCTCGTCTTCACGCGCCAGATGCCGAACGTCGTGATGATCGTCGGCCTGCAAGGCTCGGGCAAGACGACCTCGGCCGGCAAGATCGCGATGTGGCTGGCGAAGAACCAGCAGCGCAAGCCGCTCCTGGTCTCGACGGACGTGAACCGCCCGGCCGCCCGCGAGCAGCTCAAGGTCATCGCGAAGGCGACGGGGCAGGCGATTTTTGAAAAGCCGGAGTCGAACGACCCCGTCGAACTCGCGCGCGAGGCCCTCCGCCACGCGCAGGCAGTCGGCTACGACACGCTCCTCATCGACACGGCCGGCCGCCTCCACATTGACGACGAGTTGATGGAGGAGCTGGTCAGCATCAAGGCCGACACGAAGCCGGTGGAAATCCTCTTCGTGGCCGACGCGATGACGGGCCAGGACGCGGTGCGCTCGGGCGAGGAGTTCCACCGGCGGGTCGGCATCACGGGCGTCATCCTCACGAAGATGGACGGCGACGCCCGCGGCGGCGCGGCCCTCTCGATCAAGCAGGTGACGGGGCAGCCCGTGAAGTTCGTCGGCGTCGGCGAGAAGTACGACGCGCTGGAGCCGTTCTACCCCGACCGCATCGCGCAGCGCATCCTGGGCATGGGCGACGTGCTCTCGCTCATCGAGGAGGTGCAGCAGAAGGTAGACCAGACGGAGGCCGAGGCGCAGCTCCAGAAGCTCCAGAAGAACCAGTTCACCCTCGACGACTTCCGCAGCCAGCTCCGGCAGGTCAAGAGGCTCGGCTCCTTCTCGAAGATCATGAAGCTCCTGCCCGACCAGTTGCTCGGCGGCATCGGGATGCCGCAGCTCGACGAGGAGCAGTCGGCCGAGATGGAGCGGCAGTTGAAGCGCACCGAGGCGATCATAGATTCGATGACTTCGGAGGAGCGCGGCGACCATAAGATTCTGAACGCCAGCCGCCGCCGCCGCATCGCGCGCGGGTCGGGGACTTCCGTGACCGAGGTCAACCAGCTCATCAAGCAGTACGTCGAGATGCGGCAGATGATGCAGCAGATGTCGCGCTCGGGCCTGTTCGGCGGGGCGGGCGGCGGCGGGGGCGGCATCAAGGGCAAGCTGATGCGCCGCGCGGCGGGCATGATGGGCATGCCCGACCTGAGCGGCATGCTCGGCGACGGCGGCGGCGACGAGGCCGGGATGCCGCAACTGCCGGCCGCGCCCGGCGGCGGCGGTCGCCGGAAGAAGAAACCGCGGCACAAGAAAAGAAGATAAGTTTTCAGTTTTCGGTTTCAGTTCCGTCTGGTGGCCGGAAGCTGAAAACCGAAAACCGAAAACTGCTCTGGAGGTTGAATGTTAGCAATCAGACTGATGCGCATGGGCGCGAAGAAAAGCCCTTCGTACCGGGTGGTGGTGAAGGAGAAGCTGTCGAAGCGCGACGGCGCGTACGTCGAGAACGTCGGCTTCTACAACCCGACGCGCGACCCGGCGGAAGTCCGCCTCGACATGGAGCGCGTCAACTACTGGCTCGCGCGCGGCGCGCAGCCGACCGACACCGTCCGCCAACTGATCCGGAAGCAGGCGAAGGCCGCCGCGGCCGAACAGCCCAGCGCCTAAAGGCAGCCGTGAGTCCGGGGTCAAAGACAAGTCCGCGGTTTTGACTCCTGACTCCGGACTGTTTTATGCCGATGAAAGAAGCGGTCGAGTTAATCGTCAGGCACCTGGTGCACGAGGCCGAGGCGGTGGACGTGCGGGCCGTGGAGCGTGACCGCGCGACGACCGTCATCGAGGTGCGCGTCGCGCAGCCCGACGTGGGCAAGATCATCGGGCGGCAGGGGCGCACCGTCAAGGCCCTGCGCTCGCTGCTCCACGCGGCGGGCCAGAAGCACAACCGGCGCTACGTCCTCGAAATCGTCGAATGAGCGCGTCGGGCGAGGCGGCGGGCGGCGGCGGCGACCTCGGCGGCCTGGAGTTGGT
>JALZHT010000591.1 GCA_030860645.1 Acidobacteriota bacterium | reverse complement strand
TCGGTCGTGCCCGACGCCGTGGCCGGGGCGGGCGCGAAGTACGTGGCGGCCGACCACCTGGGGTCACCGCGCGCGGTGACGAACTCGGGCGGGGCGGTGGTGAGCCGCCACGACTACAAGCCGTTCGGCGAGGAGGTCGCGGCGGGCGTCGGCGGGCGCACGGCCGCGATGGGGTATTCGCAACTCGATGGGGTGCGGCAGAAATTTACGGGGAGTGAACGCGACGCCGAAACCGGACTTGATTTCATGCAGGCGAGGTACTACGCCAGTTCGCAGGGGCGCTTCACGAGCACTGACCCTTATGACATCAATATGGAGCGACAATACGAGGAAGACGATAGAGTAGCGAACGAACTGCTCAAGCGTTACATCCTCAAGCCTGTGCGCTGGAATCGCTACGCGTATGTTCTGAACAATCCTCTTAGGTACGTCGATCCGACCGGAGAAAAAGAAGAGGAGATCAGAGCGAGGGTGAATATCGTGTACGACAAGGAAACTATTAAGACGGAGGAGGCGGCCAAGAAGCTGACCGCCGCGACGGTCGCGGATGCCGTCAAGGTTTATGCCGCGGCCGGCATTAAATTGGAAGTAACTTATACCGCGGGCGCGGCCACCGGGGGGGGGAAGATAGAAGCCGGAAACAGCATCACGGAAGGTAAGGTCGATGGTGCGGTCAACATCTTCGTCAGTGAAAATAGAAATCAATACACCGGCGGCGTCAGTAACCCTAATACGGGAGAGAGCTTTATAAACTATGGGGCAGGCTCTGGCGGTCACGCAAGAAATCCGGATGATGGTATTCTTGCGCATGAGTTAGGACACCAGTTCGGCGTGTCCAGTAAAGCGTCACGATTGGGTTCGCTCGGCGATCTCCTCAATAATATGAGCGACGACTCTGTTATAGACAGCGCCAACGCAAGCCTACGAAAAGGCGTAAGAACCGAGTACGTACCTCCAATCAACCTCATGGGTGGTCTTGATAATAGTGCTGCTCGTGGCTATCACCGTGAGATACCAACCATTGCCACCTATAGGAATGGGGCGCGTCGGTTTTCCCGGCATTGACGCCATCCTTTAAATTTAGTGTTTACTCAAGACAGAAGAGGGACACATGGCAGATAAAATTACACACGAGCTGAAGACTTGTGCACAGTATGTAGCCATCGCCGTGATTGCGGGCATCGCAGCCTTTCTAACTTCGCTACCCAGCGGAGGACAGGGGGGGGACATGGCAATCGCGGTCAACATACGTGAAGCATGGACAAACTACGCGCCGGTGTTACGGTCATGGCTTTCAGTTTTTGTATTCTTGAGTGCCGTTCGACTAGGGGTATTCTACTTGGTTCAGAAACATAAGAACTGAAAGAAGCGTCCCACTCTCTCTGAAGGCAATCAATCCAACACGTAGAAGAAACGGCTGACGGTCATCCGATAACGGAGCCTTGTGTCCGCGCAGAGGCACGGGGAGAACCACACTGGCGAGGAGTTGCGGACATCGGAACGATTAGCCGAACGCCCCGCATCTACAACCTCTCCCTTCCGCGCCCCCGTCCCGCCCGGGGCCAGCACTCGCCCACATGGCCCAGACAACTCATCGCTCAGGCCACCCGTTGCACAGGGACAGTCAACGGCGCGCCCGGCTACGCCTACGACGGCGAGGGGCGGCGGGTGAAGAAGACTTTAGGCGAGGCGACGCGCTTCGTCTACGGCGTCGGCGGGCAGTTGATAGCCGAGTACGACGCGTCTGCGGGCGCGCTGCGCAAGCAGAACATCTACGGCCCCGGCGGGCTGCTGGCGTCGGTCGTGCCCGACGCCGTGGCCGGGGCGGGCGCGAGGTACGTGGCGGCCGACCACCTGGGGTCTCCGCGCGCGGTGACGAACTCGGGCGGGGCGGTCTCTTTCTTGACGGGTGGCGCGCGCCTCTGCGACCTTATGGCGGTTCGAACAGACCGGCGACGGCCACAAGTCAGCGAGGAGACCTTCCACCGTGAGGCGCGTGCTCAACTTCATCTTCCTGTCCACCTGCTTCTTCCACACGGCCCCGCCCCCGGCGGCGGCCCAGTCACTCTACGAACTACCCGACGGCGTCGAGACGCGCTGGTCAAGCCCCGAGAACCCTTCGGCCGAGAAGGGCGCGGGCGGCCGCGCCAACGGCGGCCGTAAGGGCGCGCCGACCATCGCCATCAAGGCCGGCGCGAGCGCCGTGCTCGCCGAGGCGCGGGGCACCTCGGGCACCGTCAGGCGTCTCTGGATGACGATCCCCGACCGCAGCCCCCGCATGCTGCGCGGCCTGCGCCTCGACATGTACTGGGACGGCGCGGAGCGGCCGGCCGTGAGCGCGCCGCTCGGCGACTTCTTCGGCGTGGGCCTGGGGCGGATGGCGAAGTTCGAATCCGCCCTCTTCTCGAACCCGGAGGGGCGCAGCTTCAACTGCGTCGTGCCGATGCCGTTCCGCACGGGGATGCGGATCGTGATGACGAACGAGACGGGGACGGATCTGCCCGAACTCTTCTACGACATCAACTACACGCTCGGCGACCGCCACCCGCCGAACATGCTCTACTTCCACGCGCACTTCCGGCGCGAGAACCCGACGCGGCTCCGGCAGGACTACGAAATCCTGCCGCGGGTCGAGGGGCGCGGCCGCTACCTCGGCACGAACGTCGGCGTCATCACCGACCGCGGGACGTACTCGCACACGTGGTGGGGCGAGGGCGAGATCAAGATTTACCTCGACGGCGACCGCGACCTGCCGTCGCTCGTCGGCACGGGGACGGAGGACTACGTCGGGACGGCGTGGGGGCAGGGCGAGTACTCGAACCTGTATCAGGGCTCGCCCGTCGCCGACGAGGGCCGGGGCCAGTGGTCTTTCTACCGCTACCACGTCCCCGACCCCGTCTACTTCCGCCGCGACATCCGCGTCACGATGCAGCAGATCGGCTACCTCGCCGACCACAGCCGCGGCGCGCTCGTCCGCGAGGGGCGGCGGCTCTACCGGACGGCCCCCGGCGAGGAGCAGATGGACATCGCCGGGGACGGCCGCTTCGAGCGCGCCGACGACTGGTCGAGCTGCGCCTACTTCTACCTCGACCGCCCCGAAAACGACCTCCCGCCGCTCGCGCCCGTCGCGCGGCGGGTGGAAGGTCTGTGAGCGTGTGGCGAGGGCCTGCCGGTGAGTGAGGGTCGTGACGTAGTCCGACCTGTTTCGCTT
>JALZHT010000590.1 GCA_030860645.1 Acidobacteriota bacterium | reverse complement strand
GTTGACTGTCGGCGACCGCCAGCGCGGGGCTCGTGGCGGCCCCGGCCTGGAGGTTGAGGAAGGTGCTGATGATCTCGGCCTTCACGCGCCGGGCCGCGGCGTTCCTCAGGGCGGACAGTTCCTGCGAGAGGTGCGGCGCGGCGACCAACACGGCCGCGAGGAGGATGAAGATGTGGATTGACCTGTGTTTCATCTTCTTCACCTTGAGTCAGTCAGGCGATCTTTCCTGCCTTGTTGACGCGGGTCAGAATGTGCGAGTGTCGGTCAGTGACCGCGGGCGGAAAGTGAATCAGGGTCGGCGTCGAACTTGGCGTCCGGCGGCTGACTCCGGCTCACTTTGAAATCCTTTTCAACCGCTTCCTACTATTGGCAAAACACCACATGACGAGGTTTCGTGGCAATTTTTTTTCGCCTACAATGACGCCGCCGGGCCGCCGGCGTTAACCGTCTGTTGCGCGCGAAGTGCCGAACCGTCATCTCGCACAGTTAGTGCCGCCGGCCGCGACTTAGTTTCAAAAAAATCCGCGCGAGGGTTTCAAAAGTTTCTCCGGCACGGCTGACGGTAGCATGAAGGAGGCGCGCCCGGGCGACAACTGAAATGTGATGAGACGCCTTATGGGCGTGCGAGTTGCCGGAAATCGGCGGCGAACCGGCCGACAAGAATATGGACGAGATTCAAAAAACGGCACGTTTCCCGAGGCCCGCGCGGCTCCGCATGGCCCTCGCCGCGCTCCTATGCGCGCTCGCCCTCCAGGCCCTTCCCGCCCGCGCGCAGCACCAGCCGCCGAAAGAGGAAGGCAAGTTCCGCGCGCCCGACCTCGTCGAGATCATCAGGCTCGACCGGACCATCCGGCTCGACATCCGCTATGCCACGGCCGACAACTTCGCCGGCCGCGCCGTCTACCCCGAGGCCCGCGCCTTCCTCCAGCGCCCGGCCGCCCGCGCCCTCGTCCGCGCCCACCGCGCCCTCAACAAGAAGGGCTACGGCCTCGCCGTCTTCGACGCCTACCGGCCGTGGCACGTCACCAAGCTCTTCTGGGACATTACGCCCGAGGACAAGCGGCAGTTCGTCGCCGATCCCGCGCGCGGCTCGCGCCACAACCGCGGCTGCGCCGTCGACCTCACGCTTTACGATTTAAAGAACGGGCGGCAGGTCTCGATGCCGAGCGCCTACGACGACTTCACCGAGCGCGCCCACGTCAACTACGCGGGCGGCACCGACGAGCAGCGCCGCCTCAGAGGCATCCTGCGTGCCGCGATGGAGGCCGAAGGTTTCGCGGTTTTCGAGCCGGAATGGTGGCACTTCGACTACAAGGACTGGCGCGAGTATCCGATTCTGAACATCGGCTTTTCCGAAATCGGACAATCGGCCGGCGCGGAAGGCAAAAGGCAAGCGGCAGAAGGCAAGCGGCAGGAGTGAGGCCGGGGACTTGTTTTCTACAAGCCTCGTTTTCGTTGTAGGTCGCCTTCTGCTCCCTGAGCAGTTGGACGGCGACGGCCTCGCCGAGCGCGACGGACTCGCGGCTGTCGGAGCGCTGGTGGACGCCGGCGAGGTTGCGCCCGTTGGCGACGTTGTAGGCGATCTTGTTCAGCTCGCCGCCGGCGGTCATCTGCGCCGCGCCCGCGTAGGGCACGAGCGTCGCGGCCGCACCCTCTGGCCGACTGAATAGTTTCTAACCCCGCTCCCGCCGGCCCCCCGCGCCTCACACCAAATAGTGCTCGGCCTGCACCATCTCGGATGAGGGGCGCGCGGGCGCACGTTTTTCTTTGCGAAAAGGCACGGCAACGTGATTGGCGGCGGCGCGCGGGATTGCCGGGCACGCCCTTTGCTCCCCGCGCCGGCAAAGGATGAAAGCCCCTCGCCAGAGCTTTCCTTCCGGAGGCTCAAGCTGAATCCAGCCGTAGGATACGTCTGCCCCGAAGCAGCCCGTTCTCTCCACCGAAGGAGCGTCCCGTATGCGACCGAAACTGTCTGTGCACGTCGCACTGCTCGCCCTCTTGTCCACCCTCCTGCTCCCTTCACTCGCGGCCCGCGCCGACGAAGATGTCGTCGAAGACGAATACGAAGAGCACGCCCGCGTCATGCGCGTCAGCCTCTTGAAGGGCGAAGTCAGCCTGCGGCGCGCGGACAACATCGAGTGGGAGCGCGCACGCTTGAACGTCCCGCTCGTCGAGGGCGACACGCTCGCCACCGGCCCCGACTCGCGGCTGGAAATCCAGCTCGACGCGCGCAACTTCATCCGCGTCGGGGCGGACTCCGTCCTGCGCGTCGTCACGCTGCGCGACGAGGGCGTCGCCTTCAGCCTCTCGGAGGGCACGGCCACCTTCCGCCTCGCGCGCTTCGACCGCGACCGCGAGTACTTCGAGATTGACGCGCCCGGCACGACCGTCGCCGCCGAGAAGCGCGGCCTTTATCGAGTTGATGTCGGCGGCCGCGGCCACGTCGCCGTCACCGTCCGCGACGACGGCCGCGCGCGCATCTACTCGCAGACCTCCGGCTTCGTCCTGCGCAACAACCGCACGGCCCGCCTCGTCACGGGCGGCGGCGAGGAGGGCGACTGGGAGTTGAGCGCCGCCGCCTCTTTCGACCCGTGGGACGACTGGAACGACGAGCGCGAGCGCCACCTCGCGCAGCGCCTCCGCTACGAAGGGCGCGAGCGCTACTACGACCCCGAGGTGTGGGGGGCCGAGGAGCTGGACGCTTACGGCGACTGGGTGCACACGCGCGACTACGGCTACGTCTGGCGGCCGCACGTCACCGTCATCAACAACTATTACAACTGGACTCCCTACCGCTACGGCCACTGGCGCTACTGCCCGCCCTACGGCTGGACTTGGATCCCCGACGAGGAGTGGGGCTGGGCCCCTTACCACTACGGCCGCTGGGTCGTCGTCAACAACAACTGGTGTTGGGCGCCGCGCGGCTACGGCTACCGCTACCGCCGCGCGTGGTGGCGGCCGGCGCTCGTCGCCTTCGTCTTCATCCCGACCTCGCACGGCGAGCACCTCGCGTGGTATCCGCTCCGCCACGGCCAGCGCGACCCGCGGGGCCGCTTCTGGCCGCGCGGCCACGACCGTCTGTCGCCGCTCGGGCGTCGGGAGCGAGAACATTTGAGACGCGCCGACCCGTCGCTCCTGCGCGCCGTCACGTCCGTCCCGGCGCGCGACTTCGGCGTCGAGACGGTGCGCGCGCGGCCGGCGTCGGCCGACATCGCGC